>CADBJA010000256.1 GCA_902794945.1 Oscillospiraceae bacterium | reverse complement strand
GTTGCCCTCGGCATCGCTCCATAATCTGCCTTTGATTTCATCGTGATTAAAGTTTAGCCCGTTATCAATCACGCACACCAAGGCGCCTTCACCCAAGGTTTCATAACTCTGCCATGCGCTTGTGAGGTTCATATTGTCAAAGTACCATTTTTGTCTATTCGTATACTCTGCGGAACTGCCGATTTCGGTAGGCATAACAAAACTTTCGGGCGCATATGTATAATTAGGTTCGCAATTCTCAATCTCTGCGAGTGAATTCATTGCTTTGCACAGTTCATATACGCTTGCTTTCGCACTGTCAAAACCGGCACGGTACAATGTACTGTGACTTTCGCCTGCAGAAGAAGCGGCAGCGCTTGCTTCCAATGCGGTTTGGTCAATGCGTTCCAAAATTTCTAACCCGAACTGCGTTTCGAGTGAAGAAAGCGTGTTCGCGCTGTTGGTTCCCTCAATCAGATTAAACAGAATTTCACCGGGAACATAATCATCCGATTGCATACTGTCGGCACCCTGTGCCGCTAAATAATTTTCGTAGTCCTGGTTTACAATTTCATCTACGCTGTTGTTGTTTGCCGTAGCGCTAAAGGGAATTGCCGTCAGCAGCATCACAACACTGAGAAGGATTGCAATATACTTTAGAAATTTGTTCATAATACACCTCCGAGAGTAAAATAATCCAAATTTATTATATCATATTCCATATTATACAACAATATTATAAATAATTTTTTAAGATGTTAAAATAAATAAAATTTTAGGAGAGAGTTTATGCAAAATGTTAAGAAAAAACCATTTCCCATACTTAAAATTTTAGTCGTACAGGCTGTCGTCGTGGGCGTTTTGGCGGCGGTGTTATTTGCCGTGAAAAAAGTAGCGCCCGCCGAATATGAAACACTTGCCAAGCAGTATGTGGATGTGGCGCAAAATGAGGCGCAGGGCAAAGAAAATATTCAAAAAGCATGGAGCAAAATAAAAGCGTTTTTTGTGGATGAAAACAATAAAAAAACCACCGAAAATGCCGGCGGTAAAGATGAAGATGCAAACGGAAACAAATATCCCGATAATTGCACGGCTTCCAAATATGTGATAAGCGATAACATTTGCCGTCCCGCGAAGGGTAATATTTCATCACCATTCGGCTATCGTATTAATCCGATAAGCGATAAACTCAGTTTTCATACCGGCATTGATATTGCCGCGAATGCCGGTGAAAATATTTGCGCCGCTTATTACGGTATGGTAGAGGAAACCGGGGCGGATGATGTGTTCGGTAACTTTGTTAAAATCAACCACGGCAACGGTATCGAAACACTGTATGCACATTGCTCCGAAATTCTTGTTAAAACGGGGGAAATGGTAAACGGCGGCGATAAAATTGCCCTTGTCGGTTCCACCGGTTGGTCAACAGGACCTCACTTACATTTCAGCATTATCATTGACGGGATTTACTGTAACCCCGCATTTGTGATTAAATAATGCATTTTACGATTGGTACCACACGCTTTACGGTTTCGTTTTTGTTTTGTTGTGTGTTGGCGTTGTTGATATTGTTTGATAATAATGTGTTATTATACTCATTTTTAATGGTGTGTGCTCACGAGAGCGCGCACCTTTTGGCAATGTACTGTTGCGCCGTAAAAGTGGAAGCAGTGCGTTTGGAGCCGTTCGGTATCATCATCGAAAAGCGAGACGAGGATATTTCACTGAAAGCACAAGCCGTGATTGCCGCTGCCGGCTGCGTAATCAATTTCGTGTTGGCAGGGCTGTTTTTGTGGCTGTATTGCTTTTTTAAATCGGAAGTAACTTTTACTTTGTTTTGTGTAAATTTGTGCTTATTCTCTCTCAATATCTTGCCGATTCACGGATTAGACGGCGGTCAAATTTTAAATTTGTTTTTGCAAAGTAAAGGCAAAAAAAATGCTGAAACAACCGTAAAAACCATTTCTTGTATCTGTTGTGCTCTGCTATTTATTTTTGGTATGATTTTATGCTTTAAAGTAAGATTTAATCCTTCTATTTGCTTAATATCTTTTGTCCTTTTTATACAATCGTTTTTATATCGGCAGGAATAGTGATTGAAAAATAAAATTTTTTATACTATAATGTTCTCATCAATTTGGGAGAAGGTTATGAGAAGTAAAAAAATAGAAAAAATATTGCCCTTTGTGCAAAAGCCGGCACGCTATACCGGCGGTGAACCGGGCGCAGTCGTCAAAAATAAAAGTGAAACGGATGTGCGCTTTGCCTTCTGTTTTCCCGATTTATATGAAATCGGTATGTCGCATTTAGGCATTAAAATCCTTTACGGATTGCTCAATTATATGGATGGCGTTTGGTGCGAGCGTTGCTTTGCGCCGGATACCGATATGGAACAAATTATGCGCGAGCAAAACATTCCGCTTTTTGCACTTGAAAGCGGTGATGCGCTGACCGATTTTGATTTTATCGGTTTTACTTTGCAGTATGAAATGTGCTATACCAATGTGTTAAATATGCTCTCTCTGGCAGGTATTCCGCTCAAGAGTCAAGACAGAGAGGGGCTGCAAAACATCGTCATTGCAGGCGGTCCTTGTGTTTGCAACCCCGAACCGATGGCGGATTTTATTGATGTAATTTGTTTGGGCGAGGGGGAAGAACTGCTACCCGAGGTAGTAGAATTATACCGTGAATGTAAAAAAGCGGGGAATAGCCGCTTTGATTTCCTCAAAAAAGCATCTCAAATCGAAGGGGTGTATATTCCGTCATTTTA
>CADBJA010000255.1:757-3527 GCA_902794945.1 Oscillospiraceae bacterium | reverse complement strand
ACTGCCTCAAATGAGGCACAATTATCTCAAAAATTTCTAACCGAGAGGTGCTTGCAGTTTATATCTGCCTGTTTTTTACTAAGACAAGGCAAAATGGTGCGGGAATACTGTCGTATTGCAAGGCATTTTAACGCAGTATTAGTGAAAAAAAGGCGATATAAACCTATTTGGGTTCGGCTCCCGTCGGGCTACCCCTTTATCATCACGGTGCCTGCGTGGTGCTTTGAGCAGTGGTCGTTTCGGTATTGCTGTTATAAACCGAAAGTACCACTTCTTCCCCGTAGGTATAGGTGGCTCCCGCACTTTTTGACATTTGGCTGACAACGCCTGTCGGTTTGGTACCGTCATTTTCCACATACACCACCGTAACCTCAAAGCCTAATTTTTCTAAGGTTTTGCGTGCATCCGCTTCCTTCATCTCGGTAACATCCGGTAGTTCCACATCCGGCCTGCCGATACAGATATCCAACACAATCTGCGTGCCTTTGTTCACACTCTCACCGGCGGGAACGGACTGCGCGCAAACATGATTCATTTGTGCATGCAAATCGGTTTTTTCTTCAAAAACAATATAAAAATCTTCATTCCAAATCACATTGGATTTAATTTGCTCTTTGGTCATATTGGAATCCACAAAATTGGGAACATTCACCATTTCTTCACCGGTGGTATGCTCGGCGGCGGTTGTGGAAGTGATACCGAGCAATGAGTAGGTTTTCTCACGGAATACGGTTAATGCCAATGCGGCACCTGCCGCCAAAATCAGCAGTACAACTAAAACCGCAATGAGCCCGCCATATGTTTTTTTGGGCTTTTCTTCCGGCTCCGGCACTTCCGCCTCCTCCGGTTCCACAGCCTCGGCAATTTTCACCCGCACACCGTTTAACTGCCCTTGCAGCGATTCTAAAGAACGAGTACGCAGTTTTGCATTCACACGCAACCCGTGCCAAATGGCTTCAAACACATAGTCCGGTGTGTTTTGTTTCACTTCATCCGGTATGGCGATGGTTTCATCATTAATTCTTTGCGGTGCTTCCGGCAAAGTATTTCCCGTTAAAGAACGGTATATTAATGCCGAAAACGAGTAAACATCACTCCAAGGTCCGATGGTGTCATTCTCGGAATACTGCTCTAATGCCGCAAAGCCGGGCGAGATGGCGGTGGGCAATACTTCTCCCACCGTGCGCACTTCCGGAATGGAAAACTGAAACAAACGCACGCGCCCGTCTTTACAAATGCGCAGTGAATTCGGCGAAATGCAACCGTGCACAATGCCGGCTTTATGTAATTCGGAAAGGGTGGAAAAGAGCGGCATAAACAGCCGTTTTACTTCCTCCCACGGCAGCCTGCCGGAAGATTGGGCGGCAAGATAATCTCTGTAAGTGATGGTTTCAATATATTCGCTGATAACATAAACGGTGCCGTAATCTTCCACAATATCGTAAACCGTCATCACACCCGTAAGTTCACGCATACGGGCAATCCCGCGCCATAAATTTAAAAATTCTTCTTTACATATTTCAAAGTTTTCCGCATTTCTTAATTGCGGTTTTACCGTATAATCCTCTGCCCGGGTAATTAAATTGGCAGGCAGGTATTCACGAATAATAATCGGTGATTCACTTCTGACATCGTAACCGAGGTAGGTCGCGCCATCACCATTTGCGCCCAAAAATCTGCCCACGGCATATCTGCCGGCAATAACACTTCTTAACGGAAGGTGCAACCCCGCCTGATGCGGGTCATCTTCATACCCGCAATAGGGGCATTTTGCCACGGCACCCTTCTCGTTAAAACAATTCATACAAATGCGCTTTAATGTATTTTTATCTGCACTCAATGTTTCTCTCCCGTAAATTTTCTAACTATATATTATAAACAGTGGTTTTAAATTATTCATATTTTTAATTATAAACAATATTAGTGCATACTGCAAGTATATTTTTAAGAGTGATGTAAATAATAATTTTTAAGAGTGATGTAAATAATAATTTATCATAAGCAAGAAAAAAAGCAAAATCGTTTGACAATATTCCAAATATATATTATAATGAAATCAAATAAATTATCGGAGGTTTCAAATGAGTACTTTAAAACTTATTTTAAAAATCGTTTGCGGTATCGTAATCGTTGCCGCTATCGCTGTAGGCGCTTACTACTTAATCAACAAATTCGTCGGTGAAGACGATGATGAAGATTGGGATGAATTTGATTGCTTCGAGTGCGAGTGTGACGACTGCGAAGGTTGCGAACTCAACGAAGCAGCAGACGAAGAGCCTGTAGAAGAAACTGCAGAAGATGCTACAGAGGATGCTGAATAATTTATTTAAAGATGAACGGGTACACTTTTGTGTATCCGTTTTTTCTTATATAATCTCATCTTTCGCACTATCGCTATAGGCGCTTACTACTTAATCAACAAATTCGTCGGTGAAGACGATGACGAAGACCCGGATGAATTCGACTCTTCGAGTGCGAGTGTGCCGACTGCGAAGGTTGCGAACCGGGCAAATAAAAGCCCTCTCAAGCAGCAGACGAAGAGCCTGTAGAAGAAGCTGCAGAAGTTGCAGAAGATGCTGCAGAGGATGCTGAATAATTTATTAAAAAAGAGCAAACGAGTGCGAAACCGCACTCGTTTGCTCTTTTTAGAATTTAGTTAACAGTTAACAGCATACAGTTGACAGATTTTGGATGGGCTCCGCCCATACCCGTATAGAGAAAGATGTTGTCTTTTCTAAATATAAAAACTATGAAAAACCGCAAAGAAAAA
>CADBJA010000255.1:0-681 GCA_902794945.1 Oscillospiraceae bacterium | reverse complement strand
AACTGTATACTGTCTTCTGTGAACTGTTGACTATTTATCTGCCCTTAGGCAGATAAATTAGAATTTACTTCAGTTAATTCTAAAAAAACGGGCAATGCCCGTTTTTTTAGAATATCGGCAAATCCTTATCTTTCACCGCCATAATGATTAAATAAATCCAAATTGCCACGCGAATTGCTTCAATCACCAGCAATATCACCAATGCCCACACTTCGCGGTTCACCTCTAATGCCTGAAAGAGCAAACTCAACCCCAGGCCGACGGCGCCGAGCCCTAAAATGGCAAGCGGGGTTGCCTTATAAATCTGCGAGGCATTCACATTCTTTTTGTACATAGCAATAAACACCGGTAAAAAACCCAGCGCAATAATGGCAAAGCCTAAAATAATATAACCGATTGTAACAGATGTGGTTTCCATAGTCTATTCCCTTTCGTTTCATTTTATTTATCATACCATATTTTTATGCCGCTTGCAACACAGAGAATGTTCGAGGCTCTTTTCCTAAAACCGTGAAATCATAAATAATTTAATATAACACAAAAATTATAAATGTTTGTGTTCTTTGCAAGCAGATAAGTGGTAGAAGCTCACAGATCAAATTTTCAACAGCAAAGCGTTTGAAAATTCTGTGTGCTTCGGAAAGTTTCGGGGGTTTAGCGTGAAAGAAACTTTCACGCAGT
>CADBJA010000254.1 GCA_902794945.1 Oscillospiraceae bacterium | reverse complement strand
AAATATCAGTGTGGTTTGCGACCCGGTCGTGCTTCTCGACAAAAAGTATTGGGAAGAAATGGCAGCAGAGCCGAACATCAAAGAACCGTATATGCTCGTATATTTTTTGGAAAATAACCATGGCAGAAAAGATTTTGTGGATACGCTTGCAAAAACACTCGGCTTAAAAGTGGTAGTGCTTACGGAGTATTTAAGAGATATGACAAAGCCGTACATTAAAAAATATGATACGTCTCCCGAAGAATTTGTGGGATTATTTAAAAACGCAAGCTTTGTATATACCAATTCTTTTCACGGTACCGCTTTTGCGAGCATATTTGGTAAGCCGTTTATCACCGTAATTGCACCTGACCAACAGAATGCACAGAACAACAATGATTCCCGTAAGATAGATTATTTAACCAAAATCGGTTTGGATGCGCGCTTAGTGCAAAATGAGTTGCCCGATAAAGAAACACTGTTGCAGTGTGATTATGCCGCAGTCAATCAAAGAATACAGGCATTTAGAGAAGAATCTTTTGCCTTTTTGCAGAATGCATTAAAATAGGGGACTTAAGAAATGGCTCAAAGGAAACAATATGCTTTAATAGACTTGCTTAAATTGCTGTCTGCAGTGATGATTATTGCAATCCATACACAGCCGTTTTTCGGACATGAAAGCTCGGTGTTGTACTATCCGTATGCATATTTGAAATGTTTTGCCATTCCGTTCTTTTTTGTGAGTTCTTCTTATCTGTTTTTTCCAAGTATTTTAATCGGACAAAGCAGGAAAAAAGAGCGTATTTGTTTAAGTGGTTAAAAAGAATCGGCTCACTGTATGGCATTTATTCTCTTATCAACCTTTTATTTGCAATCGTGACAAAAAGCGCAGATCAAATTTTCAGCCTTAGCGGAGCATTAAGGTTTATATTTCTCGGAGAAGGAAACGGCTATTTATGGTTTGTCGTTGCGTTAATCCTTGCGGTAGTCGTACAGTGCTTAATTTATGCTATAAGCAATAAGACAATCAGGATGTTTTTATTGAATGCTCTGTTCTTCGGGTCTTTAGGCTTGATGATTATTCTTCAATTTTATTATCATTATTTTGAAAATTGGAAAATTGTAAGTATATATTATTCTGTATTTAAAGATGTACGCAATGTGCTTTCCGCTTGTTTTTATGTCAATCTCGGCGTTCTTTGTGTTCTTCTCGACCGCTTGGAACCGGCAAAAAAACGCATCCTGCTATTATTAACGCCTGTCATTTTTGTATTATCCGCTGCAGAATATCTCTTTGTTGTGAAATTGAATCTTTACAAAGAGGAATACTCCACATTATTGATAGCGGTCTTTATTGTGTTTTTAATGATGGTTGCGGTAAATGTCGATATTCATATCAAAGACACATTATTTATCAGAAAAATCAGCAGCGTAATGTATTTTTGGCAACGGTATGTGATTATGGCTTTTTTGATGTTGGCGCAATTAACAGGCAACGCTGTTTTAAATAACCATGTTGTACAATTTTTTGCAGTTCTTCTCATCTGTGTTGGGCTAACCTTTTTCTTTGAGGCTCTCAAAAAGACAAAGTTAAAGAAAGTAATATCATATTTGTATTAAATCTTGGAGAAGTGAATATGAAACCGTTTATTTCAATCGTTGTTCCGATTTATAATGTGGAAGAGTTTTTAGATGAATGCATCGAAAGCGTTCTTGCACAAGACTTTACCGATTATGAAATCCTTTTGGTGGATGACGGCTCTCCCGACAATTGCCCCGCGATGTGTGATGCATGGGCAAAAAAAGATAAACGCATGAAAGTGATTCATAAGCAAAACGGCGGGTTAACCAGCGCCAGATATGCCAGTTTTGAAACTGCAAAAGGGGAATATATTATTTTCTTTGACAGTGATGATTATGTGGAAGAAAATATGATTGAAGAACTTGTTAACAAAGCGCTTTCCACCGATAAAGATATTACCATGTGTTCCTATTACCGTGACACGGCGGATGAAATGATTCCCGTTTTTATGGGGTACGGGAAGGGTGTCATAGAGCGAGAAGAATTGCCGATGCAGTTCATACTTCCCATTATCAGACCGATGAGGGGCGACCCAGCAACGAATGCGTTTATGGTCACTAAATTGTTTAAAACAACTAAAATCCGCAAACAATACTTTGTTTCCGAAAGAGAGTATTATACCGAAGATGTTTTGTTTAACGCACAGATTGCGTTACATATTAACGGTATTGCGATTGTGAACAAACCCTTGTATCACTATTGTGAAAACAAGGATTCATTGACTTTTAAATACAGAGAAAATAAGTTTGAAATGTGGAACAAACGCACTGCTTGGTTTGAGAACTACTTTCGTCAAAACGGGTGGTTAGAGGCGGCTGCCGACCGACTTATTACATTGCATTTGGTTTCGCTCATAGTCGGGGCGGATAATGAAGTGATTAAAAATGATAAGGCAGATTTTGAAAACCGGTGCAGGTATTTTAAACAAACCGTTTGCGAAACCGGCTGTTTTCAACTTTCCAATATCAAATATTTAAATCGTTCGCAAAAATTGAGTTTTCTCTTTTACTATTTTAATAGGTATGATGCGCTGTATAAATTCCGCAAAAAGAGAGTGGGTGTTTAATTGAAAATTGCAACCTTAACCTTTCACGCTTCTCATAATTACGGCTCGGTTTTGCAGGCATATGCACTTGCAAAGCAGTTGGAACTTATGGGAAACGAAGTCAATATTTTGAATTTGCGCCCTGAAACACAAAAGCAGATGTAT
>CADBJA010000253.1 GCA_902794945.1 Oscillospiraceae bacterium | reverse complement strand
TTGCCTTGTTCGGTAAAATCAAGTGCGAATGTGTCGCCCTTAATTATTCATCATTCATTATTCATTCTTCATTATTTAGCGCACTTAGTGCGCTAAATTCTAACTGCCGTTTCCAGTGCCAGGCGTATCATTTCATCAAAACCGCGCTCGCGTTCTTCACTCGAAAGATTTTCGCCATTTAACAGGTGGTCGGAGACCGTGCAGATGCAAAGGGCGTTTTTACCGGCGGCTGCGGCATTCATATACAGCGCCGCCGCTTCCATTTCAATCGCAAGCACGCCCATTGCACTCCATTTTTTCACCATATCCGGCGTTTCACCGTAAAATGCATCGGAAGAGAGAATGTTGCCGACATGGGTTTTCTCACGCAAGCCAAGCGTATCGACCTGTTTCATACAGGCTTCGAGTAAATCGAAAGAACAAATGGCACTGTAATCGCCGTTTAAATCGTATTGGTGCACAAACCGAGAGGTGGTGCCGGCACCCATACCGATGACGATATCCTTTAAGGCAACATACGGTTGAATACAGCCGGCAGAACCGACACGAATAATATTTTCCACATCATAAAAATGGTATAATTCATAAGAGTAAATACCGATAGACGGCATTCCCATCCCCGATGCCATCACGCTGACGGGGATTCCTTTATAGGTGCCGGTGTAACCGCCGATACCGCGCACATCGTTGACAAGGCGTGCATTTTCTAAATAGTGTTCGGCAATAAACTTTGCGCGTTTCGGGTCACCGGGCATCAATACGGTTTTGGCAAAATCGCCCTTTTGGGCACTGTTGTGTGCGGTTGGCATATTATTCACCCTCCTTTACGATTTTTACAATGCGGCTGGTGCCGAGTCTGTCGGCACCTTCTTTTAGAAACTGTGCGGCATCTTCTAACGAGGCAATACCGCCTGCCGCTTTGATTTTTAAGCCGTTTTTAGTATGCTTTTTCATTAAAACAATATCCTTATGTGTGGCGCCGCCTGTCGAAAACCCGGTGCTGGTTTTAATATAATCGGCACCGCTGCGGCTGACGATGTCACACATTTTGATAATTTCTTCTTCATTTAATAAACAAGTTTCAATAATCACTTTTAAAATTTTGCCTTCACACGCGGCGCGCACGGCTTTGATTTCGTCTAATACGGCATCATAGCGTTTTTCTTTGAGTGCGCCGATGTGGATGACCATATCAATTTCATCCGCCCCGTTTTTTACGGCATCGGCAGTTTCCGCCACTTTCACGGCTGTGGTGTTGTAGCCGGTCGGGAAGCCGATAACGGTGCAAATTTTCACCCTGCCGGCGGCATATGCCGCGGCTTTAGCGACAAATGCGGGCGGAATGCAGACACTTGCACAGCGGTATTGAATACCGTCATCAATAATTTTTTCTATTTGCTCCCAAGCGGCATCCGGTGCGAGCAGGGTGTGGTCGGTGTGCAGTAAAATATTCTGTATATCCATAAAGCGCTCCTTTTTTATTGATAAAAATATTATATATCATTCACGCGCTAAAGTAAAATAAAATATTAGTGTTGCTTAATCAAAAAAAATGTGCTATACTGAAAAATGATTGATTAAAATAATACATTCGTTTATAAAAAAAAAAAAAAAATTATGAGTGAAAAGAAAACCAGTTCAATTCAAGATAATATCAGTGTGATGTTTATCCTCAACATCCTGAAAAAAGGATGGAAGTTGATGATCATCTTTCTGCTTTTAGGTGCAGCGGCAGCATATGCGATTTCCACCTATTTTATTACGCCGATGTATTCTTCTAATTTAAGTTTATATGTTATGAGTTCGAATTCCGTAAACCAAAATACGGCATCCGATATCAATTTCTCTTCGAGATTGGCGAGAACCTATATTATCATTTTGCAAGAGTCTACCGTGCGCGAACAGGTTGCCAATAAACTGCACACCAAAATCAGCGCCGGGCAGTTGGCGGGCATGGTGAGCATAGAATCCGTAGATGAAACGGAGGTTATCAAAATCAGTGCCACCAGTTCCGACCCGGAACTTTCGGCAGAAATTTGTAATGTTTACGGCTCTGTGGCACCCGAAGTATTGCAAAGGGTTGTAAAAGCAGGTTCCGTTGAAATTATCGGTAAAGCCAAGGCTTCCGGCTCGCCGGTTTCACCGAATATTCGTACCAATACGATGTACGGTGCCGTTGCGGGTGTGGCAGTTGCCATTGTTATTGTGTTACTTAGGGTATTAATTGATAATACCGTGCAAAGCGAAGAAGAATTCAAGAGAATTATCGGTATTCCCGTGTGGGCGAGTATTCCGTCATTCACCAACTCCTCCAAAGACAAACGCAACAAAGGGTCCGATGCGGCGGCACTGCGTCGTACCATTATCAACTCGCAAACCCCGTTTGCCATCACAGAGGCTTACAAAAATGCGAGAACGAGTATGTCTTTTTCCATTACCGATTCTTCCGCAAAAGCGGTTGTTATCACCTCTTGTGAGCCCGATGCCGGTAAGTCAACCACTGTTGCAAACCTCGCCATGACCATGGCAAAAACCAACGCAAAAGTGCTTATTGTGGACTCTGACCTTAGAAAGCCCATTCAGCATAAGTACTTTAAGATTGATAACTCTAAAGGTCTTTCCGGCGTATTGGCAGGTCACTACTCTGTCGGTTCTTGTATTAAAGAAGTGGCAAAGAATTTGTACCTGATGCCTTCCGGTGTTATTCCGCCGAACCCGTCGGAATTAATTGCCTCAAGAAATATGTCGCAACTTATCAAAGAACTTAAAAATGTGTATGACTACATCTTCTTT
>CADBJA010000252.1 GCA_902794945.1 Oscillospiraceae bacterium | reverse complement strand
TTAGCGGTTAGCGATTGGGCGACACATTCGCACTTGATTGTATTAGTTTGGATTTAATCCAAATTTGGCTTAAATATGCGAAGAATAGACATCATCTTTTCATCTATCAAACGGGTGTGGGTGTCCCACCCTCTCGCTACCGGCTATCGGCTAACAGCTAACAGCTAACAGCTTAAATTCTAATTTATCCGCCGTAGGCAGATAAATTAGAATTTATTTAAAATTTATGCTATAATAAAGTGTTACTATTTCTCGAAAGGAGAAAATCCTATGGATAATTATGAAGAAATCGGCGCAAGGCTCAGAGAATTGCGCGAGGTCAGCGACTACACGATTGAGCAACTTGCCGCAGAGTTGCACCTTGACCCGGAGGTTTATGCCTCTTATGAAAAAAACGGTAAAGATGTACCGATTAGTGTGATTTATGAAATTGCGCAAAAGTTTAAGGTGGATTTTACCGAAATCATTACCGGCAACACCGCGTGGCTGAATACCTACCACCTCATTCGCCGCGGCGAGGGTAAAAATGTAAACCGTAATCCCGAATACCATTTTGAGGATTTGGCGTACCGCTACGGCAACAAGATTATGCAGCCGTTGCTCGTCACCCTTGACCCGAATGAAGAGGTTGCCAAACTCATTACCCACAGCGGGCAAGAGTTTAATATGGTGTTGGAGGGCACGGTCATTATCACCCTCGGCAATAAAGATATTGTGATGCACGAGGGCGATTCGATTTACTTTAACCCGACCATTCCGCACGGGCAGCGTTGCGGGTCAAATGAAAAAGCACGCTTCTTAACCGTCATTGCGGAGTAAGCAAACCGAAGGGGGAAAAAGAACAGTGGACTATTTGTTAAAAAAATTCTTACCTCAAATTGAGTTTGAAAGCTATGAGGAATTTCACGATAAATTCACCATCAATGTGCCGGAGAATTTTAACTTCGGTTTTGATGTGGTGGATGCCTGGGCAGAGCACGAGCCGGACAAGCGCGCTTTGTTATGGGTCAATGAAGAGGATGAAGAGCATACCTTCACTTTTAGTGACATCAAGCGCCTTTCTAACCAAACCGCCAACTTCTTTAAGAGTTTGGGGCTCAAAAAAGGCGATGTGGTGATGATGATTTTGCGCCGCCGTTGGGAATATTGGGTGTGCGCGACCGCCTTGCATAAATTGGGTATCATTCTCATTCCGGCAACCTTGCAGTTAACCAAAAAAGATATTGTTTTTCGCGGCAACGCCGCCGAAGTGAAGGCAGTCATTTGTGTGGATGATGATTTTGTGGTAGAGCAAATGGAACTTTCCGCACCCGAAATCCCGTCCTTGCAAAATAAAATTCTCGTGGGGAATAAGCGAGAAGGCTGGCTCGATTTTCACGAAAATATTGACCGCTTTGAGCCTGTGCTTGCGCGCCCGACCGGTGCCGATGCCACAAAGTGGGATGATATTATGCTCGTTTACTTCACCTCCGGCACCACCGGTATGCCCAAACTCGTGCAACACAACTTTGCCTACCCTCTCGGGCATATTGTGACCGCCAAATACTGGCAGCATGTAGAAGAAAATAAACTGCATATGAGCGTTTCCGACTCCGGCTGGGCAAAGTTCGGCTGGGGCAAAATTTACGGGCAGTGGATTTGCGGTGCCACCATTTTCTGTTATGATATGATTGGCAGATTTAACCCGAAAAATCTGCTCTCTAAAGTCGAAAAATACGGTGTGACCACCTTCTGTGTGCCGCCTACGATGTACCGCTTTATGCTGCAAGAGGATTTATCGCAGTTCGATTTATCGTGTTTGCACCACTGTGCAACCGCAGGCGAGCCGCTCAACCCCGAGGTGGTCAATAAGTGGAAAGAATATACCGGGCACCAAATTTATGAAGGCTTCGGGCAGAGTGAAGGTCCCGTATTGCTTGCGAACTTCGGCAGTGAGTGGTTTGAGCCCATTCAAGGCGCCACCGGCAAACCGAACCCGCTGTTTGATATTCAACTTTTAGATGCCGATGACAACCCGTGTGAAGACGGTGAAGAGGGTTCCCTCACCATTATGGATGTCAAAAACCACCCGCCGGTAGGGCTCTTTACCGGTTACTACCATAATCCGGAAATGACGGAAGAAAAACTCGGCGGCATCGGTTATAACACCGGTGATGTGCTGTGGAGAGACAGTGACGGTTACTTCCGCTTTATCGGCAGAAATGATGATGTGATTAAGTGCTCCGGCTACCGCATCGGTCCGTTTGAAGTAGAGAGCGCACTTGTGGCGCACGATGCCGTAGTAGAATGTGCCATTACCGGCGCCCCCGACCCGGTGCGCGGGCAGGTGGTCAAAGCCACCGTGGTGCTTGCAAAGGGCTATGAGCCATCACCGGAATTGACCAAAGAATTGCAAAACCATGTGAAGCATATGACCGCCCCCTACAAATACCCGAGAGTGATTGAGTATGTAGCGGAATTACCCAAAACGGTCGGCGGCAAAATCAAGCGTGCGCAAATCCGCCATGAGGATGAAAACGCATTTAAAAAAGAAAACTGATAAAAAAGATGAAACCGGTTGACGGTTTCATCTTTTTTTGAAGTTTGGAATTTGGAGAGTGGAGAGTGGAGTTGCGGTTGCGAAACAAAGTTTCGCATTATAGGAATGTTGAATTTTGAATGTTGAATTTTGAATTGAGGTGGCGAAGCTGGGCTTCGCATTTTAATTCTACTTTTTACTTTCTACATTCTAAATTAAAATTTAGCATTTAGCATTTTGAATTTAGAATTTTTCATTCTTCTTTGCGAGCATAG
>CADBJA010000251.1 GCA_902794945.1 Oscillospiraceae bacterium | reverse complement strand
TAGGGGAGGGTCTCTGTGCCCTCCCGAAATTTCTTTCACCTGTTATAAACGGCGGCGTGTCGAGGTCGCCATGCCCTACAAGTTTAAAACCGCAATTCAATATTTCATCCGTAGGGTGCGACGTCCCCGGCGCACCGGTAAAAAGGCATAGCCTTTTTACAAATGGTTTTATCACATTTAAAAAAAGGTGAAATAGAACACCGCATGAATTTCTTTCACACACAACAGATGAAAGTTATCGGGAGGGCACGGAGACCCTCCCCTACATAATTAGAGCGGAGCGGAACAAGTGCGAATGTGTCGCCCTCAATTCTTCATTATTCATCATTCATTATTCTCTGCGAGCGTCGCGAGCCGCTACATATTCAAAAACATAAAACTATCCTGCACGGTGTGCGCGTTGACTATATCGCCCACGCCGTTTAATATTTCAGTCGGTTGGTAAGCGTAGTTTTTGGGGGTATCGGCGGTCGAAACGCCGGTGAGCACCATCACGGTATCAATGCCGCTTTCGGTGCCGGCAATGATATCCGTTTCCATATTATCGCCGATGACCACCGCTTCCGAAGAGTGGCAGCCGAGCAGTTTAATGCCCGTACGCATCATCAGCGGGTTGGGTTTACCGCAAAAGTAAGCCTTTTTGCCGGTGGCAATTTCAATCGGCGCAATAATGGCACCGCAGGCGGGGTAAATGCCGTCCTCCGTGTTGGCAGTGGTGTCGGAATTGGTGCCGATGAGTTTGGCACCGCCCTCTACCATATTCACCGCCTGGGTTAAGGTTTCGAGCGAGTAGGTTCTGCCCTCGCCCACCACCACATAGTCGGGGTTAACGTCGTTCATCGTGATGTCGGCATCATACAGCGCATTTAAAAGCCCCGCTTCGCCAATGGCAAAGACCGAGCATTCCGGCGCCTGTTTTTTGAGAAAATGCGCGGTGGCAAGCGCACTGGTGTAAAAATGCTCTTCGCCTACATCAAGCCCCATCCGCAACAGTTTTTGGTGCAACTCTCTGGGCGCTAAGTTAGAGTTATTGGTTAAAAACAAAAATTCTTTTTTCTCTTTTTTGAGCCATTCTATAAAATCGGCGGCACCCGGCAAAATGTTGTTGCCGTGGTAAATCACACCGTCCATATCACATATAAACCCTTTTTTTTCGGCAAAATTAATGTTCAAAATCATTCTCCTTTTAAGAAACAGGGCACAAAAATATTGTGCCCTTGTGTTAATCATATTGTAACTTCTTATGCCTTATTTTGCAAGCAATTTTTCGGTTGCCGCCAATTTTGCGGAAATGACCAAAATATCGGCGCAGGTTTTTAATTCTTCCACCGGCGGAAAAGAGGGTGCCACACGAATGTTGCAATCTTTCGGGTCCTTGCCGTAGGGAAAGGGTGCGCCTGCCCCGGTGAGCACCACGCCGGCTTCGGCACACAGTGCCACGGTACGCTTTGCCGTGCCTTCCATCACATCCAAATTAATAAAGTAGCCGCCCTTCGGCTTGGTCCAAACAGCAATACCGCATTCGCTAAAGCCTTCGGTAAACTTTTCATCCACCGCTTTGAATTTGGGTGCCATAATCTCTCTGTGCTTTGCCATATGCGCCATCAGCGTAGGGATATCTTTTAAGAAACGGATGTGGCGCAGTTGGTTGATTTTATCGTTAGAGATAAATTGCTTGCCTATTCTCGCTTTAATGGCGGCAATGTTTTTTTCACTTGCCGCTATGGCGGAGATACCGGCGCCCGAGAAGGTGATTTTAGAAGTAGAGCATACCTCTATAAACAAATCTTCATTGCCGTATTTGAGCGCTTCGGGGAAAATGTTTAAGAGTTTGTCGCCCTGCTCCGGCTCAACCAAGTCGTGCACGAGGTAGGCATTATCCCAAATCACACGAAAATCATCTGCCGCCGGTTTCATTGCGGCAAGTGCCTTGACCTTTTCATCGGAATAGGTGCAACCGGTCGGGTTTGAATACTTCGGCACGCAGAACATACCTTTGACCTGCTCATCTTGAATCGCTTCGGTAACCTGTGCCATATTCGGGCCGTCATCTTCCATATCAATCGGCAGCATCTCTACCCCGTAGTATTCTAAAATAGAGAAATGCCTGTCATACCCCGGGCAGGGGCATAAGAATTTGACCGGTTTGCCGCTTGCAAGCCAACCTGCACCGAGTGCATTGGGCAATAAGCATTGGGTAATGTAGTCAAACATCACGCGCAGTGAAGCATTGCCGCCGATAATGATGTTTTCAACCGGTACTTCCAGCAAGTCGGAAAAGAATTTGCGGCATTCGGGTAAGCCCTCTAACACGCCGTAGTTGCGGGTATCTAACCCGGTTTCGGAGAATACATCCTTTAAAGTCGGGATATTGGTGAGCATATCGTCGGATAAATTGAGTTGGTCGGCACTCGGCTTACCGCGAGACATATCGAGGTTTAAGCCCTTTGCCTTTAACGCATTGTACTGCTCGAGCAGGCTTTCGTGCTCGGCAAGCAACTGCTCTTTGCTCATTTCGGAATACTTTGCCATGAAATATCAATCTCCGTTTCTATCATTTTGCACGGTAAATAATACTACAAAACGCCCAAAAATGCAAGTATTTTCGACTTAACTTGCAAAATTGGTATAAAATGAATAATTATGAGGCAAAAAACCTCTTTTTATTATATAGTTTTGAAAGGGAAAAGGTGAAAGTAAATTCTAATTTATCTCACTAACGCTCGATAAAAGAGAAGAGAGAAAAGAGAAGAGAGAAGAGTGGTGGGCGACACATTCGCACTTGATTTTACCGA
>CADBJA010000250.1 GCA_902794945.1 Oscillospiraceae bacterium | reverse complement strand
AAAGAAGAATGGTGGTGGCGAAGCGATGCTTCGCATTTTATCATTTTACATTTTAATTTCTACATTTTACATTTAAAATGTCATCTCGACCGAAGTGGAGAGATCTATTCATTCTACATTCTACATTCTACTTTCTACTTTCTACTTTCTACATTTTACAATTTACAATTTTTAAAATTTAGCATTTAGCATTTAGCATTTTCTTTACTGCTCGCGTAGCGAGCCAATTATGCGCTATGAATTATGAATTATGAATTATGAATTATGAATTATGAATTATGAATTATGAATTATGAATTATGCATTATTCACATAGTGTTGCGCGAGCATTTCTTCATCGAGTCTGTCAAGTTCTTCACGCGGCAGCATAGAAAGCAGTTCCCAACCGAGGTCGAGTGTTTCTTCAATTGTTCTGTTACAATCATACCCTTGGTTAATAAACTTTTCTTCAAAGGCTTTGCCGAATTTTAAAAGCAGTTTATCGTTGGGTGAAAGTTCATCTTCACCGATAACCGATGCAAGCGCCTTTGCATCCTGCACTTTTGAGTAAGAAGCGAATAATTGATTGGCAAGCGGTTGGTGGTCTTTTCTGGTGTAGCCTTCACCGATACCGTCTTTCATTAGTCTTGAAAGGGATGGCAAAATGCTGACCGGCGGGTAAATGCCCATCGTGTCGAGCGCTCTGTCAAGCGTGATTTGCCCCTCCGTAATATACCCGGTCAAGTCGGGAATCGGGTGGGTAATATCATCATTAGGCATGGTTAAAATCGGGATTTGAGTCACTGAACCCGGTTTGCCTTCAATAATGCCCGCACGCTCATAAATCGAAGCAAAGTCGGAATATAAGTAACCGGGGAAGCCTTTTCTGCCCGGAATTTCACCTTTGGAGGATGAAAATTCACGCACCGCCTCGGCGTAAGATGTCATATCGGTTAAAATGACCAAAATATCTTTACCGAGTTCATAGGCGAGGTACTCCGCTGCCGTTAAAGCACAGCGCGGGGTAATGATTCTTTCAATAATCGGGTCGTTTGAGAGGTTTAAGAACATGGTTACCTTGTTCATTACATTCGCTTCTTCAAACGATTTTCTAAAGTATTCCGCTACATCGTTTTTTACACCCATAGCGGCGAAAACAATTGCAAAATCACTCCCGTCGGAAACATTGGCTTGCTTTACAATCTGCACGGCAAGTTCGTTGTGTTTCATACCGGAACCGGAGAATATCGGCAGTTTTTGCCCTCTGATAAGGGTTGCCAAACAATCAATAGAGGAAATACCGGTATTGATGTAATTTCGCGGGTACACTCTTGCCACCGGATTAATCGGTTGACCGTTTACATCTGCCTTCTTTTCGGGGTAAATGTCTCCCAAACCGTCAATCGGTCTGCCCAGACCGTCAAACACCCTGCCTAAAATTTCGGGTGAAAGCGGTAGTTCCATAGCGTGACCGGTCATGCGCGAAGAAGTGTTGGCAAGCGACAGTCCGGTGGTGCCTTCAAATACCTGAATAACCACTTTATCGCCTTCAATTTGTACCACTCTGCCCACGCGCTTTGTGCCGCCTTCTAAATGAATATCTACCATCTCTTCATAGTGGGCATTCTCAACGCCTTCCAATACAATAAGGGGACCGTTAATTTGATTTAAGCCGATGTGTTCTAATATCATAACCTGTCCTCCTTATGCAATATTAAACTTGGTTAAAGCAGCGTCAATTTCTTCTTTAAAAGCATCAAACCCCGAATAATCATCGTTTGGAATTTGGTATTTTAATTGCACTGCTTTATCAAACAATCCCAGTTCTTTGATTTGTGAAATCGGGATTTGTTGCGCCACAATCTTTTGGCATTGTTTATATAAATATAATATAATCCTTATCATTTTATATTGCTTTTCAAGCGGTACATAGGTATCAATATCATGAAAAGCATTTTGTTGCAAGAACCCTACACGAATGACTCTTGCTATTTCAATAATGAGTTTTTGGTCATCCGGCAATACATCGGAACCGATGAGTTTGACTATCTCCATCAAATCCGCTTCTTGCTGCAAGAGCGAAGCAATGCGCTCACGGTTGCGCATAAATTTAGGGCTTACATTTTCCGTGTACCACGGAGCGAGCGTATTTAAATACTCACTGTAACTTGTCGTCCAGTTAATGGCGGGGTAGTGCCTTGCATAAGCCAGTGACTTATCCAGCGCCCAGAAACAGCGGGTAAAGCGTTTTGTATTTTGTGTTACCGGTTCCGAAAAGTCACCGCCTTGCGGGGATACGGCACCGATTAAGGTGATAGAGCCCTCTTTGCCGGAAAGGGTGTTCATATAGCCGGCTCTTTCATAAAATTCGGAAAGGCGAGAGGGCAGATATGCCGGGAAGCCTTCATCGGCGGGCATTTCTTCAAGTCTGCCGGAGATTTCACGCAGTGCCTCTGCCCAACGCGAAGAGGAATCCGCCATCATTGCCGTGTGGTAGCCCATATCTCGGTAATACTCGGCAAGGGTAACACCGGTGTAAATAGAGGCTTCTCTCGCCGCTACCGGCATATTAGAGGTGTTGGCAATTAAAATGGTTCTCTCTGTCATCGGCTTGCCGGTTTTCGGGTCAATTAACTCGCTAAATTCCTGCAACACCTGTGTCATCTCATTACCGCGCTCACCGCAGCCCACATAAATAATAATGTCGGCATCACACCACTTGGCAAGCTGGTGCTGCGTCATGGTTTTACCGGTACCGAAACCGCCGGGAATGGCAGCGGCACCGCCTTTGGCAACGGGGAAGAGTGTATCTATAATTCTTTGACCGGTAATAAGCGGTCTGTT
>CADBJA010000249.1 GCA_902794945.1 Oscillospiraceae bacterium | reverse complement strand
CCGTGGGCGGTACATTGGCAGTGGTACCCTCTAAAATTTTCAGCAATGCCTGTTGCACACCTTCACCACTGACATCGCGGGTGATGGAACGGTTTTCGCTTTTGCGGGCAATCTTATCAATCTCATCAATATAGATAATGCCGTGCTCTGCCTTTTCGATATTAAAATCTGCCGCTTGAATGAGCCTTAAAAGGATGTTTTCCACATCTTCACCCACATAACCGGCTTCGGTCAGTGTGGTGGCGTCGGAAATCGCAAACGGCACATTCAAAATCTTGGCAAGTGTTTGTGCGAGCATGGTTTTACCCACGCCGGTGGGTCCCAAAAGCATCACATTGCTTTTTTGAATTTCAACATCACCGTCGTCACCGCCGAAATACACCCTTTTATAGTGATTGTATACGGCAACACTTAATGCAATTTTCGCTTTTTCCTGCCCGATGACAAAATCATCCAACTGTGCTTTAATCTCTTGCGGTTTCGGAAGAACTAAACTTTCCCCTTTATCATCACGGCGGTGTTGCCTCTCACGCGTATCTTCTTCCATAATCTGGTTGCAAAGTTCAATACACTCATTGCAAATAAATACGCCTTCACCGGCGATCAATCTGTCAACCTGCGCGTGTGTTTTACCGCAAAAGGAACATCTCTCAATTTGTTCAGCCATGTTTACCTCTTCGCAATCACTTTATCTACCAAACCGTATTCCATTGCTTCGGTGGCGGACATAAAGTTGTCTCTCTCGGTATCCTTTTCAATCTCTTCTAAGGGTTTGCCGGTGTTTTCGGACAAGATACGGTTCAAGTTTTCGCGTGTTTTTTTGATGTGGTCGGCAGCGAGAATAATCTCGGTTGCCTGCCCTTTTGCACCGCCCAAAGGTTGGTGAATCATAATTTCCGCATTCGGGAGCGCATAGCGCTTGCCTTTTGCACCTGCCGAAAGCAGGAAAGCACCCATACTTGCCGCCATACCCATACAAATGGTAGATACATCGCACTTAATGTACTGCATCGTATCGTAAATCGCAAGCCCTGCCGATACGGAGCCGCCGGGGCTGTTGATATAAAGGCTGATATCCTTTTCGGGGTCTTGGCTTTCAAGGTATAAAAGTTGCGCAATGACCAAAGATGCCGTTGCATCATTCACTTCATCCGAAAGCACAATGATTCTATCGTTGAGCAAGCGTGAAAAAATATCGTAAGAACGCTCACCGTTACCTGTTTGTTCTACTACATATGGTACTAATGCCATAACTAACACCTCTTATCAATTCATTAATTAATATTATAGGACCTCTCATCCCCATTAATACATTGATAAACCAAAATATTATGTATGCAGCACTTATGCTACACAGTTATCTTTCACAAGCTGCATTGCCTTTTCTGCCGCAAGGTCAGCCTTGACATCGTCTGCCGGAATAGCAGATTTAATCACATCAAGTTCGAGTTTATAAGCATCGGCATACTTTTGCATTTCGGCATCCACTTCTTCTTGTGTGATTTCGATGTTTTCAAGAGCAGCAATCTTATCAAGACAAAGTCTGATTTTTACCTGTCTTTCGGATTGCGGTTTCAAACTCTCTCTCAAAGCGGAAACATCGCCGCCTGTGTACTTCACATAGGTTTCAAGGTTTAAGCCCTGCATTTGAAGATTTTGTTCGAACTGCTTAATATTTTCATCAATTCTCGCTTCAATCATCTGCTCCGGGATTTCGCCCTGCATCCCCTCAATTAAAGCATCAATCACAGCATTCTCAAAATCATTTTCGGCTTCTTGCTGTTTTCTCTCTTTAATCTTTTTCTTTTCATCTGCTTTCAAGTCTGCGAGTGTATCAAACTCGGAAACATCTTTTGCAAACTCATCATCAAGTTCGGGAAGCACTTTTACTTTCACTTCGTGAAGCACGACTTTGAAAGTTGCTTCTTTACCGGCAAGGTTCTCTGCGCCGTAATCTTCGGGGAAAGTCACGACAACATCAAATTCATCGCCTGCTTTGTGACCGATGATTTGGTCTTCAAAACCGGGAATAAACTGACCGGAACCGATGGTTAAATCAAAGTTATCCGCCTGACCGCCGTCAAACACTTCACCGTCAACAAAACCTTCGAAAGCAATATCGCAGATGTCGCCTTCTGCAGCCTCTTTCTCTTCAACAGGCTCAATAGTGGAATTTCTCTCCTGTAATTTAGAGATTTCTTCGTTAATTTCTTTTTCGGTAACTCTGACAGCCTTTTTCTTGGCTTTGATGCCCTTGTATTCGCCTACTTCAATGATGGGTTCTACAACGACTTTCATCACAAGTTCCAAGCCCTCTTTACCGATTTTCTTAACATCTAAATCATACGGTGCGGCAACTGCCTTTCTCTCAAGGGATTCCACCGCTTCACCGACAATTTCGGGATAAATGATATCAAGCGCATCTTCATAAAATACGCCTTCACCGTATACTCTCTCTACCATCTTTCTGGTGGCTTTACCTTTGCGGAAACCGGGAACGGAAATTCTTTTTTTGGCTTTGTTATATGCCTTTTGGCAAGCAGTATCAAACTGCTCGGCAGTTGCACTTACGGTAATCTCCATCACATTGGTTTCAATCTCTTTTACCGCGTCTAAACTCATTTTTAAAGTCCTCCAATATTCTTTTCAAAATTGTACGCCTTGCATTATAACATATATTTTATATATAATCAATAAAAAATTTTTAAATATTTTGTGAATTGAGTAAATTCTAATTTAGCGGAGTAAACTCCGCATTAGAGAAAAGAGAATAGTGAATAGAGAATAAGAACCTGCCACAAGTGGCAGAACCTTGGCGTTCGCG
>CADBJA010000248.1 GCA_902794945.1 Oscillospiraceae bacterium | reverse complement strand
CTAACGGTTTGCGAACGCTCGCAAAGCCCTTCATTCACTGCCGCTGCGGCACTTGCACACGCCCCGGTACCGCAAGCGAGCGTGATACCGCTGCCTCTTTCCCACACGCGCATACGCAATTTGTTATTCCCTAACACTTCCGCGAATTCCACATTAATGCCACCGGTAAACAACCCTTGTATGGCTGTTCCGATAGCGGCAATGTCAAGTTTCTCAACATTCCTCGTAAAAATAACGGCGTGAGGATTTCCCATATCTGTCGGATGCAGAGAATAGGTTTCGGTTTTCCAAGTAAACGCTATCGGTTCCTCAACGGTTACCCTGCCCATTGCCACGCTGACGCTCTCAACTTTGCCGGCTTTCAGTTTTAAAGACAAGGTTTTTATGCCCGAAAGCGTTTCTATTTTCAGTGTTGTTTTTTCGGTATAACCTTTTTCGTATACATATTTTCCGACACAGCGAATCCCGTTGCCGCACATTTTACCCTCACTGCCGTCTGCATTGAAAATACGCATTTTAAAATCGGCAACATCAGACTGAGAAATGTAAATCATTCCGTCCGCCCCCGCGCCGAAATGTCTGTCTGACAGCCGACGGGAAATAGACGCAATGTTCTCGGGTACTTCCCCGTAAACATAAAGGTAATCATTGCCCAAGCCGTGCATTTTTGTAAAGTGCATTTTAGACCCCTTTCAAAAAGTGAAGCCGTAATTGAGCGTAATTAAAAGAGGTGTTTCGCTCTCATCGGGAAGACAAATATAATTACGGCTTCAAAAAAGAAAAAGGTGCCTTTCATACCTATTGTACGAAAGACGCCTTTGCCTTTAATCTTTATCGTTATTTATAAAAAGAGAGTCTTCGAGACAGACTCGAAGACCCCTTTGCCTTACAGAAATATCATACGCCTATGCAGAATATTTGTCAAGTGAAAAATTCTCACTATTCTTGACATCCGCGCTCTTTCAGTATATGATTATGGTATGAATTATGAGCAATGGCGTTCATGTTGATAAAACCCTTTATGGGCTTTGTCCGTGAGCGTTTTTACTTTTAGAAAGGGAGAGGAATATGAATTATACACAACAAGAAGTGCTGCAATTTGTAAGTGAAGAAGATGTTAAGTTTATTCGCCTTGCCTTTTGTGATGTGTTTGGTAAACAAAAAAACATTTCTATTATGAGTGATGAAATTGAAAATGCATTTGAGCACGGTGTAGCGATTGATGCCTCTGCGATTGCCGGTTTCGGCGGGCAGGTGCAATCGGATTTGGTGTTACACCCCGAACCGGATACGCTGTGCATTTTGCCGTGGCGACCGGAACACGGCAGAGTGGTAAGAATGTTTTGCCACATCACCTATTCGGACGGAAAACCCTTTGAGTGTGACACCAGAAGCATTTTAAAACAGGCAATACGGTATGCGGAAGAAGAGGGATATTCCTTTAAATTCGGTTCGGAAGCGGAGTTTTATCTTTTTGAACTTGACGAAGCCGGTGAGCCGACAAAAACACCCTATGATTATGCGGGCTATATGGATATTGCCCCTGAGGACAAGGGTGAAAATGTGCGCCGTGAAATTTGCCTGACATTGGAACAAATGGGTATCAATCCCGAAAGTTCACACCATGAGGAAGGACCGGGGCAAAATGAAATTGACTTCAAATATTCCGACCCGCTCACGGCGGCTGACAATGTTTTAACACTGCAAACCATTGTCAAAACCGTTGCACACAGTAACGGTCTGTATGCCGATTTTTCGCCAAAGCCGATTCAAGATAAACCGGGCAACGGTTTTCATATTGATATTTCCGTAACCCCCGATAAAAACTCACAAAACTTATCTTTCGTGATTGCCGGTGTGTTAGATAAAGCGTTAGATATGACCGCTTTTTTAAATCCGTCGCCTGCTTCCTATCAACGCTTAGGTACCGGCAAGGCGCCGAAATGTGTATCGTGGTCAAGTGAAAACCGCTCTCAACTTGTCAGGCTCCCTGCTGCGTTAAAAAACGGCAGAAGAGCGCAATTGCGCTCACCCGATTGTACGCTCAACCCGTACCTTGCCTATGCGCTGATGATTTATGCGGGGATTGACGGCATCAAAAACAAAACTGCATTGCCTTTTGTAGCGGATTTTGATATTTACACTGCTACCGAAAAGCAGTTAAAGCGCTTTCAAATGCTGCCGAACAGTTTGGAGCAAGCCAAAACGATAGCGGCACAAAGCGAATTTATTAAAAGTATTTTTCCGAAAAAACTACTTGATTCTTATTGTTAAAAATTTTAAAAAAAGCAGAAAGGAGACAACAACTTGATTTTAAAGAAAACCGTGTACAGTGTGATGATTATTTCCGCATCCGACACCTTTACAAATGCGATAAAAGAGTTGTTGCCTTCCAACGAGTTTGCGCCGGTGGTGTGTGTAAACGGTATCAACGCTGCCAAAAGAATGCTAAACCAACGCGCGTTTGATTTTGTGCTCATCAATTCGCCGCTGTTGAGCGAAACAGGCACAAAATTTGCCTGCAAAATGTGTACGAGCACAAGCACCGTCGTTTTACTGTTTACGAAAGCGGATATGTTTGCTCAAATTTATGAAGAGGTTACGCCTTTTGGCGTGTTCACATTGCAAAAACCCGTATCCGATAAAGCCGTTTTAACCGCACTGCTTTGGATGGTTGCCGCTCGAGAACGGCTTAGGCAATCCGCTCAAAAAGAGATAACGCTTGAAGAAAAAATGCGGGAAATAAGATTGGTAAACCGCGCCAAATGGTTACTGATTGAAAACCGCCGGTTTGCTGAGGCAGATGCACATAAATATATTGAAAAAACAGC
>CADBJA010000247.1 GCA_902794945.1 Oscillospiraceae bacterium | reverse complement strand
GAAATGGCGGCACTCTTCCCGCCCGAAGCAATTGAGAACACCGCGAAAATTGCCGCACAATGTAATTTCGCTTTTGAATTCGGGCACACGGTACTCCCAAATTTCGATGTGCCGGCGCAGTTTGAAACACATTTTGATTATTTAAAATATTTGTGCGAAAAAGGTATGCAAAAGCGCTACGGCGAGAACCCGCCGCAGGAATATATCGAGCGCATGGAGTACGAACTCGGCGTAATCGGCAAAATGGGGTATGTGGACTATTACCTCATTGTGTGGGATTATATCCGTTTTGCGCGCTCCAAGGGCATTGCCGTAGGACCCGGCAGAGGGTCGGGCGCCGGCAGTATTTGTGCGTATTTAATCGGCATCACACAGTTAGACCCGATGAAATACGGGCTGATTTTCGAGCGCTTTTTAAACCCCGAACGGGTGAGTATGCCCGATTTTGATGTGGATTTTTGCTATGTGCGCCGCGGTGAAGTGATTGCCTATGTAATTGAAAAATACGGGGTGGATTTTGTGGCGCAAATTGTCACCTTCGGCACCATGGCGGCAAGAGGTGCCGTGCGTGATGTGGGCAGAGTGATGGGGTTGCCGTATGCACAGGTAGACAGAATTGCCAAACTCATCCCGCGCGCCTTCCAAATCACCCTTTCACAAGCGCTGGCAGTCGGTAAAGACTTAAAAGAAGCGTATGAGAGCGATGAAACGGTGAAAAAGGTGATTGATACGGCACTCAAAATTGAGGGAATGCCCCGCAATTGCTCGACCCATGCAGCGGGTGTGGTCATTACCAAAGAGCCGGTGGATACCTATGTGCCGCTCTCAAAAAATGATGATGCGGTTGTGACGCAGTATACCATGACGGCGCTTGAGCGTTTAGGACTTCTTAAAATGGACTTTTTGGGACTGCGTACCCTCACCGTGATTAGCGATGCCGAAAAGATGATTCAAAAGAAAGTGCCGGACTTTAAAACAGATGCCATTCCGCTCGATGACACAGCGGTGTTTCGGCTTTTCTCTACCGGCAAGACAGACGGTGTTTTTCAATTTGAATCCGCCGGCATGAAACAGATGTTAATCGGATTGCAACCCGAAAGTTTGGAAGATATTATTGCCTCCATTTCACTCTACCGACCGGGACCTGCCAAAAGCATTCCCACCTACACACAAAACCGTCATCATCCGGATATGGTGCGCTACCAAACACCGGCGCTCAAACCGATTTTGGATGTTACCTACGGTTGTATGGTCTACCAAGAGCAGGTGATGGAGGTGTTCCGCTCGCTCGCCGGCTATTCTTTTGGCAGGGCAGATTTGGTGCGCCGTGCCATGAGCAAAAAAAAGGCGGATGTGATGGCGAAAGAACGGCAGTTTTTTGTGTACGGCAAACCCGATGAGGGCATTGACGGCGCGATAAAGCGCGGTGTGCCCGAAAAGGTTGCCAATGAAATATTTGACGATATGTCCGCCTTTTCACAGTATGCGTTTAATAAATCACATGCGGCGTGTTACGCGTATGTTGCCTACCAAACCGCCTATTTAAAAGTGCATTACCCGTGTGAATTTATGGCGGCACTGCTCACAAGCGTGTTGGATGATTTTAATAAAATTTCTCTTTACATTGCCGAGTGCAACCGCTTGGGCATTAAGGTGTTGCCGCCGAGCGTAAATGAGAGTGCCGAGTATTTTAGTGCAGGGGAAAATGAAATCCGTTTCGGCTTGCTTGCAATTAAAAATTTAGGCATGGGCATTATCTCTAAAATCATTGCCGAGCGACAGTTGAACGGGAAGTATACTTCGTTTTATGATTTTCTGGAGCGCATTTATGAAGTGTATAACCGCCGTGCGTGTGAAAGTTTAATTTTGAGCGGTGCGCTTGACGGGCTCGGTGCCAACCGCCGCCAAATGTTACAGGCAGCGGAACTGATTATGGCACGCCTCTCGGATGAACACAAGCGCAATGTAGCAGGGCAGGTCGGCTTCTTTGATTTTATGGAAGAAGCACCGGCAGATGATTTTGAAATGCCGCAAGTGCCCGAATTTTCTACCGAACAGATGCTTGAAAAAGAAAAAGAGACCACCGGTTTATATATTTCGGGGCACCCGCTGTTGCGCCTGCAAAAAACGGCGAAACTGTTAAAATGCACCCGCGTTGCCGACATTTTGGCGACGGAGGACGGTGGAAACACCGCTTTGCACGACGGCAGTGCCGTCAAAGTGATGGTCATTATTTCAAAAGTGACGGTAAAGCATTTAAAAAACGGTGCCGATATGGCATTTTTGAGTGTGGAAGATGCGTTCGGTGAAATTGAAATGCTCGTTTTTTCACAGTTGTTTGAGCAGTACCGACCGTTTTTGCGAGAGGGTAAAATCATTCTTGCAGACGGTAAAATCAGCCTCAGAGAAGATGAAGCACCCAAAGTGCTTTTAAACCGCTTACAGCCGTTTGATGAAGCGGCGTATAGCGACATGAAGTGTAAACTCTATTTGCGCCTGCCTTCAAAAGAGAGCGAGGAATATAGGAGAGCGGTGAAAATTTTAGCGGAGAGCGAAGGGCAATGCGCTGTGTATTTTTACTATACCGATAGCGGCAAGTATGAAAACTTAAACTCACCGCAAGGCTTTATTCACTTCGATTCCCCCGATGCCGATGCGCTTGAGGCGTTACTCGGCAGTGAAAATGCAGCGTACAGGAATTAGAATTTATGCCACCCGTAGGGAGGATAAATTCTAATTTAGCGCACTAAGTGCGCTAAATAATGAAGAATGAATAATGAATGATGAATAATTAAGGGCGACACATTCGCACTTGATTATATTAGTTTAGATTTA
>CADBJA010000246.1 GCA_902794945.1 Oscillospiraceae bacterium | reverse complement strand
TATGCGCATAATAGATATTATCTTTTCATCTATCAAACGGGTGAGGGTGTCCCTCCCTCAATTATTCATCATTCATTATTCACTATTCATTACAAATAGAAATTTGCGAGCCCAAAGGGCTCGACAAATTCCTATTTGTCGTCATCTACCTGTACTTCCGTAAAATCATCCTGCGGAGTTGCATTCACAATCGGCAAATCAAAATCCTTGTGCTCGGCAGGGTTCTTTTCTTCATTGAGAGTCACGCTGTCAAGCCTGTCCATCGCATAACGATTGAACTCATCGTGTGCCACTTTCTTTGCGGCTTCTTGCTTATTGGTCATATCTAAATCAGGGGTGAAGTTTTGGTTTTCGAGTTCATCATTCAAACTCTCGCGGAAGTTTGCCTCTAAACGTTCAAAATAGTTCTTTTTCACACGGCTTCTGAGCGTTTCGGAAACAAAAGCCAGCGTAAGCGCAAAGATTAACAAAATAACGCCGGCAAAAATATAGGTATTTAAACCGGACCCGATAAAGCGCTGCATTGCCTGATATAAATACTCGGGAATAATCTGCAAACCGCTACCGATATGGCGCAGTTTAAAGTAAGTAAACAACCCCACAAGCATTAACCCTGCACCGCCTAATGCATAGGAAAACATACGTATGGTTTTGTGAACCACCTTGAAGCGATAAATCGCAATCATAAAAAACAGAATCGCAACAATGAGCACAAGCGAAACGACGCTTAAAACAATGGCAATCGGTTTCACTGTGCCTTTTAAACTTGCATAAGAATCAATATAGGAAATGGAAATATTTTTACGGTAAATTTCCATAATCTGCTCGGTAAAGAGTTTCATATCCTCTTTCACCTGCGTACTCATAGAGTAACCGGAATCTTTTAAATAGGTACTTATTTGCGCAATAGTGCTTTGCTCTAATTCATACAAATCAAAGTCAAAATTCTTACCGCTGACACCGGCATCCATATACGCTTTAATATCGTTGGCAATTTGCTCCTTGGTGAAAATGGAATAGAACACATCTTCATCAATCATACTGGGAATTGCAATCGTTTGGCACTGGTCAATAATATTTTGCCGAATATCCGTATAAAATTCTTGGCTGCCAACGGCATTTTTGAGCGCATTATTATTTAAAAAACCTGTAATGGTAGACAAGGAAGCCGCCATCAAAAAGATTAAAAGCGTTAACACAAACGCTAAAATGTGATGTACAATACGGCGCACGCTGATAGTCGGCATATGTTTATAGTACGGATTGTTTCTGGTTTTTTTTGCCATTATAAATCCACCTCCACATTTGCCGCTGCAGGACCGGATAATTTTTCAAGGTACACAAACAAGCGCTGATCGCTGACAGAGGACAGCGGCTTAAACGGATAACAGGTATATAATACCAACTGTTCACTTTTCGCATTAAAATGAAACGCCGAAGCATCATCCGCCTTTAACACCTTAATATCACGCACGATGTATTCAAAGCGAGCATAGGTTGTATTTAAACGAAACACATCACCGACACTGACATCTTTTAACCCTTTAAAATAGGTGCTATTGTGACCGGACATCAGGATGCCGCTGTTGTAGCCCGGTAATGCAGAACCGGAGTAGGTGCCCACGCCCGAGCGAAGTACCAAATCGGTATCGCCCCAAAAAACAGGTGCATCAATACCGAGTTTGTCATTTTTTAATTCTGCGTATTGTTGATTAATGCGCGGAATAGTTACATCTTTGATATTGTCAAAAGTAGCGCCCTGTTTACCGTCAAACGGCATAAAACTTTTTTTCTCAAGTTGCTCCGAAAAAACAGGGGCATCACCAAATGCCATTAATTGATAGTTTTTATAATTCGGAAAAGCCAAACGAAAAATGAAGCCTGCAAAAATAATCCCCAACACTGCAAAAATGACAGGGAAATAGATGTAGGCAAGCCTTCTTTTAATTTTTCTGGTTTTTGATTTATTCAGTGCCATTCTATTTTGAGAGTTCCTTTCTCTTCTTTCGTACAAGCCATAGTGAGATAACGGCTGCGCCGATGATGCACACGGTACCTGCACCTGCAATCACGGCTACCGGCGCGCTCGTGCCTGTTTGTTTAATCGGCGTGAGTTGAATACTGCTTTTACCGCCTTTGTCAACCAGTTGTAAAGAAGCCATGACCAGTGAATTATCTTTACCGATTAAATCGACGGTAGCATTTGCACGGTTAAAAATGTAGCGGATATTTAAGTACATAAATGCTTCACGGGTTTTCTCGTAAACCACCGCATCATCCACCGCATCTTCTCTTGTATAGGTATCATACAAATCTAACAGTTGCGCACAAGCATAATCTGCCTGTAATTGAGACATAGAGATACTGTCTCTATTAAAATAGACCTTTATCGCATTATGGTACTGATAAAAATCCTCATTATATTTTGTGCCCTTTTGCAACATTTTTAGTATTTGTGTTTCGGCTTTGTTAATACCGCTTGCAGCAAAGGCGGGCACTGCAAATGCAAAAGCAAGCGCAAACACAAGCAAAAATGATAATATTCTTTTCTTCGTAGCGGTCTCCCCCCTGCTTTTTTACATATATAGTTATAATACCATAAATATATATTTAAATCAATAAAAAATAGAATTTATCGCACGTTGTGCAGTAAATTCTAATTTATGCCACCTTTACGGTGGCTAAATTAGAATTTAAGCAGTCGGCAGTCAGCAGTCGGCAGTCAGCGAGTGGGCGACACATTCGCACTTGATTGTATTTGTTTTGATTTAATCTAAATTTGGCTTAAATATGCGCAAAACAGACATAATCTATCCAAAAAATAGAGCGAAGCGGAACGGGTGCGGGTG
>CADBJA010000245.1 GCA_902794945.1 Oscillospiraceae bacterium | reverse complement strand
TAAAACAGGGTGGATTTTTACATCTGTTTTATTAGAGCGAAGCGGAACAAGTGCGAATGTGTCGCCCAATCGCTAACCGCTAACTGCTGCCTGCTATCTTCTTAAATTCTAATTTAGCCACCGCAAGGGTGGCATAAATTAGAATTTAATAACTCAACCGAGGTGATTATATGTCTTACAATCCAAACGAACTTATTACAATGCTTCATGATACCCTGCACCTGTGTGAAGGGTTGGGAGAAGCGTACAAAACTGCCGATGTCTACCTGCCGGAAGATATTGAAGCCATTAAAAAAACCAAGGGCAAGGGCTACATCAGTTTCGGCGCCCGCTGCGGTTATGGTGTACACAATGCCGACTCCTTCACTGTCGCCCGACAATTGACAAATCTTTCGGCTCTCACCACCACCAACAATGATGCCCGCAGTGAGGTATTGGTGCTCAACTTTGCAAACCCGGTAAACCCCGGTGGCGGTGTGCGCCGCGGGGCAAGAGCACAAGAGGAGGATTTGTGCCGCACAAGCTCTCTTTTGCTTTCCCTCGAAAGCGAACAGGCAAAAAAGTATTATGAATACAATAAAAGCCTGCATACTTACCTCGGTTCGGATGCCATCATCATTTCGCCGAAAGTGGCAATTGTGAAAGATGAAACCGGTAAGAAATTAGACAAACCGGTCACCGTGGCTGTGATGACCTGTGCCGCACCGTATATAAAAGACGGATTAGAAGGGCTTACACAGGAGCAATATAAAACTTTACTCTATACACGCATTATGCATATGCTCATACTCGCAGCACATTTACACTATAAAGTGCTTGTTCTCGGCGCATGGGGGTGCGGTGCATTCGGCAATGATGCTTCTCTCATCTCCGATTTATTTTACAAAGCCCTCAAAGAAATAGAATTTCACGGCATGAAAGAATCTTTGTTGTTTAAGCGTATCGATTTTGCCGTCCTCAGCAGAAGTCCGCAACAGTATAACTACAAACAGTTTTTGCGCAATTTTGAACATTTTTACCGTGATGAAGACAGGCAAGAATATGATGAAGCATTGCAAAGAATACAAAAAAACGAAGTGCACTTAGATGCTATTCGCGGTTGCCTTGTCGGCGGCGCCGCCGGCGATGCACTCGGTTACCCGGTAGAGTTTATGCAGGAAAGCGAAATTTTTGCGCACTATGGAAATGCCGGTATCACTTCTTATACATTAAATGCCCAAAGCGGCAAGGCGCTCATTTCGGATGATACGCAAATGACGCTGTTTACCGCCAACGGGATTTTGGTGCGCGACACGCGAGAAGCCATGCGCGGTGTTTCTCATTACCCGCGCGGATTTGTAGCGCGCGCCTATTTGGATTGGCTGTTTACGCAAGAACAAACATTTGAACAAAAAGACAAGTGTGCGCATCGGTGCTCATGGTTAATGGATGTGCCTCAGTTGTATAACAACAGAGCGCCGGGCATGACCTGCTTAAGCAGTTTGAAACGCTTAAAAGCAAACGGTTTGGCAGAGGATTATTTATCCCTTACGCTCAATCACAGCAAAGGGTGCGGCGGTGTAATGCGGGTGGCGCCGCTCGGTCTGGTGCAGTATCCTTACACCTCGTTTGAAGATATCGACAAAGAGGCTGCACAGCTCGCAGCAATTACCCACTCACACCCGCTCGGGTATCTGCCGGCTGCCGTGTTGGTACATATCATTTGCAAAACTGTTTTTTACAGAGAAAACCTAACTTTAAAAGCAATTGTTTCGGATGCATTGGAAACAGTTTGCACTATTTTTAACGAGAATAAAGACACCGAAACCCTGCGCACCATCATCACAAATGCGCTTGAATATGCCGAAAACGGCGACAGTGATTTAGAGAATATTCACCGTCTCGGTGCCGGTTGGGTGGGTGAAGAAGCGTTGGCAATTGCCGTTTACTGCGCACTGAAATACCAAAATAACTTTGACAAAGCACTCATTGCCGCCGTCAACCACAGCGGTGACAGTGACTCCACCGGTGCCATTACCGGCAATATTTTAGGCGCTTGGCTCGGCTTTGAACAAATAAAACCGAAGTGGAAAACCAACTTGGAACTGTACGATGTGATTCTTGAAATGGCAGATGATTTGTGCCACGGTTGCCAAATGTCGGAATACGGGCATTACTATGATACCGATTGGGCAAGCAAATATATGCAAATGCGTTGGCAAAAAGCGGAAGCAACACAAACACCCACTACCGAAATACGCATTATAAAAGGCGATATTACCCGATTAACGGATGTAGAGGCAATCGTTAACGCCGCCAATAACAGCCTGCTCGGCGGTGGTGGGGTAGACGGTGCCATCCACCGCGCCGCAGGTCCGCAGTTGTTAGAGGAGTGCCGCACGCTCGGCGGTTGCGAAACCGGCAAAGCAAAACTCACGGCAGCATACCGATTACCGTGTCGCTCTATCATCCACACGGTAGGACCGATATGGAACGGCGGGCAATACGGCGAGGCCGAAAAATTGAAGAGTTGCTACCTGAATGCATTGGAACTGGCAAAGCAAAACGGCATAAAGACCATCGCTTTTCCCTCCATTTCTACAGGTGCTTACCGGTATCCGTTAAAAGAGGCGGCAAGCATTGCGGTTGGTGCAGTGGATACCTTTTTGACACAAAATGCCGGTGTGATAGAGCGCATTGATTTTGTTTTATATGATGATACCGCTTATCGCGTGTATCAAAAGTTGCTTGACAAACGCAAACTTGCGCAAATGGTTAGCCCGACGGGAGTCGAACCCGAACAGCCTCTCGCTTGAACTTTTTGGCTAATTCTACCGCATTTTCGTTGATTGGCGTCAGCCAAACTGCCTC
>CADBJA010000244.1 GCA_902794945.1 Oscillospiraceae bacterium | reverse complement strand
TGGCAGGTTCTTTAACCGAGCGTAGCGACCGTCAAGGTTCTGCCACTTGTGACAGGTTCTTTAACCGAGCGTAGCGACCGTCAAGGTTCTGCCGTAGGCAGGTTCTTATTTCTTATTTTTTATTTCCAACAGGAATTTGCGCTGCAAATTCTTTTTTGCTTAGTTCAGTTTTCCAAATGTGCTGCGCAGTAACTTTCTGATGTCATAGTTCTTTTCATCGGTTGAGTTGCTGTAAGCGGCGGAATAACGAATTTGCAATTCGATTTGTTTCTCATTATATTCTTTCACGCTTTTATCGAGCATATCCAAGAATAAATCCGCTTTGGTGGCAGGGCACTGTTCAAACAGACCCATAAACATACCGCCGTTATTAAAGCCCATAAAGCCGTAATTGCGCGAGAGCGTTTTCACCATTTCACCAAAGTCACGCAACAGCGTATCACCTGCCGAGCGCCCCAAAGTGTCGTTGAGTTCTTTGAGGTTGTCAAGCCGCAGTATCATACAGGTAAACTGCTCGCCGAGTTCTTTTTCGCTCAAGCCGTTCAACTGCACATCACAACGCTGGCGGTTGGGCAGTTTGGTGGTTTTATCGGTATAAATAATGTATTCGATAAAGTCTTTAAGTCTGCCGATGACCACGGCGCCCACGCAACCGAAGAATAAGAAGAACACAAGCGCCAATGCCAAATACAGTTTGGTGTTAACCTTTTGTGAAGTGACAATGGAATTGAGAATGTTCAAATAATCCGCGCCGATAAACTCATTGAGTTCGCGTGCGGTTGCCTGCACAATTTTGTACTCATCGTTGAGGGTTTTGACAAGGGTATCAATTTCCGTTTCCACATCTTTGCTTAATACCCGGTTGTTTGTATTGTTCACAAAAACGGAACGAATATATTTGGTATGTTCTTTATCAATTTGGTCGTTTTTGATGGACTGATTAATCTGCACATATGCCTGAATCAAGTCATCATAGGTGGTGATGACGTTTAACTCCTCACCGTAGTGATCAACATCTTCAATAATGGTGGAACCGGTGCTGTCGTCCGAATCATCCTGCAGCGCTTTTTTGCTGCTGTTGATACCTTTTTCGCTGTAATTATCAATCAGATATTTTAATTTCTTTGCTTTTTGCGTGCTGTTTTGAATACTGATATCCAGGTCTTCAATGGTCTTTTGTTGTTTTTTGAGCAAAAGGTCATTATCTTTCGTATATTTGTTTTGTAAAATACTTGCATACAGATGCGGCACTTTATGGTTGATAATGTAGCTGTAAATGTTTTCCAAATCCGAGAAAGAGTAGCCTGTGGCGGAGGATCTGAAGTCGGGGTACGATGTGCGCTTTTGTGTTAAATAGTCGTCAATATCTTTGACCGTTTGCTGCAAAATCTCGGCACACTCTATGTAATCGTAATCATTCGAAGAAATGTTGGAGGCGTTGTTCGGCAAAATGAGTTGGTCTACATATTTTTCACTGTAAAACATATAGTAGTTCTCGATAATGGCATCGAGCATATTGCCGGCGTAATTCATGGATTTTTCGGAATCCGCCTCATAGGTAATCACATAGTCAGTCGGAAAATAACTGTATTCTTCGCCTTTGGAAATGGCAGTTTCTTTTTTCTCTTCTTCCTCTTCGGGGATGATGGGCGTTACCTTAACTTTGGAGCGCACTTCATCGACCGAGCAGTTGAGCCCCAAATCTTCTATGGCGCCCTTAATAACGGTGGAAGAATAAATTTCGGAAACATCTAATTTTTCACCGTTGGGCGTTAACCCGTCGGTAATCGCACCGTTGGCATAGCGAATCACGGTGGTAGCCGTATATACCTGCTGTGAGCCGGCATAAAAGTATACGGCAACCGCACCGAGCAACGCGACGATTAGAATAATAAACTTGCCTTTGGAAAGGTAGCGTAATAACTGAAATTCTTTCATTGTTGCTTACCTCCCTCCGCGCCAAGTTGTCTGAACCGGAACCAAAGCAGGGCATAAACACCTGCAATAAACAGCACGGCAATTGCCGCAAGTTTAATCGGTTCCATTTTTTGCAGTAAAGAACCGTCGTGAGACTTAAAGGTCAAATAATCTTTGGTTTTGTATTTGATATACGCCTTATCGACCGCTTCAATTTGCGCGGAGAGTTTATTAAACTTACCGCGAATACTTTCAATCATATTAGAGGCTTTTTGTATATCGGCAGGGAGATTGGCGCCGGCTTGCATTTTGCCCATTATTTCACGGTTGATGTGAATTTCTTTGGCAATCTCCTGCGCGGTTTTCAAATATTCATCCGCATGCTGTGCCATATAGTCCATGCCGGTTTTGGTTTTAGACATATAGTAGGTGTGCTTGCTTTGGTCAATAGAGGGAATCAACACATTACTAATCATGGACTCATCATACATTTTAATGCCGGCGTTATGCACGTTGTAGGCGGAAATGTCTTTATCGTAATCAATCTGTTTCATGCGGTTGATGTATGCAAGTGAGCGCAAATAGCGCGTTTTGTCATGAGAACAGCCCGCTTCAATCACAAACGCACGGTATTTCGCAATATCGTAATTGCGCAAATCCTCTAACTTTTGCGAAAGGGATTTAAAGGTTTCATCACTTTCTTTTTCGGTAAAAGCTTTGGATTGCTTTGCCCTGGTGTTTAAGTATTTTTCGAGTTGTTGTGCCTTTAAATCAAACAAATCGGCAACTTCCAAAAATTCTTCATCATTAAAGCTGTCAATATCAAAAGAGAGAATCGAGCGGTTTTCGGTGTAATTGGTATACAGAAAATCTTTATAAGCTTTGCAAAGGAAATTCAACATCTCCTTCGTGCTCACACCTTTGATTTGAGAGGG
>CADBJA010000243.1 GCA_902794945.1 Oscillospiraceae bacterium | reverse complement strand
CGCCTATTCAGGCGGCGTTATTTTTTTCTTGACACTTTACGGAAAAAGGAATATACTATCATTAGAATATATGAACAGTTGTTCATATGTGTTCAAAAAAGCGTTTTTATTTTTATTATTTATTAAAGTGTTGTTAAATAACAGATGTGAGAACCATATTTAAAAGCGATAAAGGAGAAACAGATGGAACACAACCTTTGTTCGGGCGAGCATCCGCACCACGATTTTAAAGATTTTGAATTAGATTATGATAAATTATATGATTTATCCGAGTTTTTTAAAGTGTTCGGTGATTCTACGAGAATCAGTATTATTGCCGTTTTGTATAAAGAGGGGGAACTATGCGTATGCGATATTGCCGCAGCGTTAAATGCTTCTCAATCCGCCATTTCTCACCAACTACGCATACTTCGAGCCAACGGCTTGGTAAAGCCGCGGCGTGACGGTAAAACCGTTTACTATGCGCTTGATGATGAGCATGTAGAGCAGATTTACAGGGTGGGTCTGACTCATATTTTACACAAACACGGCGAAATGCAGGCATAAAAGGGGATGAGAGTGTTGAAAGAGAACAATAATAAGCAACAAACATTACAACACGAGCACGAAAAAGAGGCAGCGGAGCACGAGCATACCCAGGAGGGTGAGTGCCGGTGTCACGAACATAAGCACAGCCATGATGGCGAGTGTGGTTGCCACGAACACGAGCATAGCCACGAACACGGGCATTCCGGCAAACATCATCATACTCATGATGCGTGCGGCTGCCACGAACACGAACACCGGCACGGCGGTTGTGCTTGCTGTGACGGCGGCGAAATTGAAGAAGATAAAGGGGAACAAAAGAAAGATATTATTCGCATAGTTCTCTCTATCGTGCTGTTAATCGCGGCTGTTATTACCAATAAATTACTTATCAAGGCTGAAATTATTGATGAATTCAGCCTGTGGCAGTTGCCGATGTACCTGGTGCCGTATTTTATTGCGGGCTACGAAGTGATTGCGGAAGCGTTTGAGGGTATTCGCCACGGTGAAGTGTTTGATGAAAACTTTTTAATGGTGGTTGCCACGGTCGGCGCGCTGTGTATCGGGGAGTACCCCGAAGCCGTTGCGGTGATGATATTCTTTTGCATTGGCGAATTGTTTGAACATATTGCCGTGGCACGCAGCCGAAAATCCATTAAATCCCTTGCCGCCATGAAACCGGAAAGTGCGCATTTGGTTACCGAAAACGGCAATAAAACCGTGAAGCCGGAACAGGTACATACGGGTGACACCATCCTTGTAAAAGTGGGCGAAAAAATCCCGCTTGACGGGGTGATTGCAGAGGGTGTCTCCTCTTTGGATACGGCGGCTTTGACGGGCGAGAGTATGCCCGCTTCCGTCAGCGTGGGGGATGCGGTATATTCCGGCAGTATTAATTTAAAATCACCGCTTAAAATCAAAGTGAGCAGTGAGTTTGAAAACTCTACTGTCAATAAAATATTGGAAATGGTGGAAAACTCTGCCGAGAAAAAAGCGCACAGTGAAAAATTTATTCGCAAATTTGCTAAAATCTATACACCTGTTGTGGTCATTGCCGCGCTTGCCTTAGCCGTAATACCGCCGCTGATCGGGATTATTTTTAAAACGGACGCCTATATGCAAAACGGCGCTCTGCCGTTGTGGTTTGATTGGATTCACAGAGCATTGACATTTTTAGTTATCTCTTGCCCGTGTGCACTCGTTATCAGCGTGCCGCTCACATTCTTTGCCGGTGTGGGTGCTGCAAGCAAACAGGGCATTTTAGTCAAAGGCACCAACTATTTAGAGGCTCTCTCTAATGTAAAGGTGGTGGCGTTTGATAAAACCGGCACACTCACAAAAGGCAATTTCAGTGTCAGTGCCGTGCATTCCGATGTGATGGATGAAAAGGCAATGCTCGAAATGGCAGCCCTTGCCGAATACTATTCGGTACACCCGATTTCATTGGCACTGAAAACGGCTTTCGGCGGTGAAATAGAAGAACACCGTGTCAAAGAGTATGAAGAGATTGCCGGTATGGGTATCAGCGCTTTAGTGGACGGTAAGCGTGTGCAAATCGGCAACGCCGCCTATATGCAAAAACTCGGCGTTGCCTATAAAGATTGCCATAAAAAAGGCACCACCGTGCATATGGTGGCAGACGGTGCTTATATGGGGCATATCATGATTGCCGACACTTTAAAGGGCGATGCCAAGCAAACGATTTCTAAATTAAAGTCTATGGCGGTAAAAACCGTGATGTTGACCGGTGATAAGGCGGATGTGGCAGCGAATGTTGCCGAAAAACTCGGGATTGAGCAGTACCACGCCGAACTGTTACCGCAAGATAAAGCGAAACAGGTAGAAACATTAAAACAAACGCTCGGCGAAAAAGACAGCCTTGCCTTTGTAGGTGACGGGATTAATGATGCACCGGTGTTGGCACTTGCCGATGTCGGTATCGCGATGGGCGCGCTCGGTTCGGACGCTGCCATCGAAAGTGCCGATGTGGTACTGATGGATGATAAGACGGACGGCGTTGTAAAAGCCGTGAAAATCTCAAAGCGCACCAAACGCATTGTGAAGCAAAACATCATTTTCTCTATCGCTGTAAAACTGATTGTACTTATTTTGGGCGCCCTCGGTATCGCGAGTATGTGGCTTGCCGTATTTGCCGATGTCGGCGTGACCGTGATTGCCGTTGCCAACGCTATGCGGGCGATGAAAAGTAAATTCTAATTTAGCGCACTAAGCGTGCGCTAATAGTTTGAAGTGTGAAGAGTGGAGAGTGGAGTTAAGGGAGGGCTACGCCCTCACCCAATCATAAAACAATCCCTCCGTCACTTCGTGACACCTC
>CADBJA010000242.1 GCA_902794945.1 Oscillospiraceae bacterium | reverse complement strand
AATCAAGTGCGAATGTGTCGCCCACTCGCTGACTGCCGACTGCCGACTGCTTAAATTCTAATTTAGCCACCGCAAGGGTGGCGTAAATTAGAATTTACCTGCATTCGTCGTAATATAATCCACGCCGAGTGCGCACAACTGCTCTGCGACTTGCGGACTGTCTACCGTCCACGCGTTTATAGGAATAAACGCGTGCTTGGCGAGCGCCACTAAATCTTTATTCTTTAAAAGTGCCTTATATTCGCAATCAATGCCGCAAGCGCCGAGTTTTTCAATTTTTGTAAATACTTCGGCATCCAACTCTTTGGTTAAAAACTGCAGTGCAATCTCCGCATCGAAAGAACGAATGATTTGCAGCGCCTCATAAGAAAAAGAAATAATCACTGCCTTCTCCCGCATACCGTAGCGCTCTAATACCGTTAAAATATCTTGGTACGGTGCCTGCGGGTATTTTACGGGGTCGGTTTTTATTTCAATCACGGGGTGAAGTCCCGTTTCTTTACACAGGCGAATAAATTCTTCGTATGTGGGTGTGTAAAGCGGATTTTGTTGATACTCTTTTATATTACCGCCTTTGGTGATGGGGTGTGCCGTCACTTCTTTTAAGGGCAATTCTTCTACGATACCCGCAAAGCCTGTCATGCGTTTGAGCGAAGCATCGTGAGAGAGTACCCACACCCCGTCCGCCGTGGCACGAATATCGGTTTCCGCATATTTGTAGCCGTTTGCGGCGGCTTTTTCATATGCCGGCAAGGTGTTTTCGGGCGCCTCTATCGCCTGCCCCCTGTGGGCAACGAGTTCTACCCCCTCATACCCCTTGACTTCGCTAAAGGCAAACGGTGTGGCATATTGGCAAAAGTAGTCACTGCGTTCTTTCCATATGAGTCCGCCCGTAACGATTGCCGCGCACAACAACACGGCAATCACGGCAAGCAGTATTTTTTTGGATTTAGAGAGTGCTTTTAGGCGCTGTTTCATTTTGTTTTCCTTCCGAAACTTTTAGACCAAGCAGAGAATACATACTTATTTTTGCCGATGGTTCTAAAGGTTCTGATTTGAATATAGTAACCGGTTTTTCGGGAAAGCCCCTTTATAGTCAGACTGACGGCTTTGGGATTGCGCACCGTTTTTAAAATCACACCGGATTTAAAATCACTTTTTTTGCAAAGGCGCACCTGGTAGCCGTTAGTGCCGACGGTTTGTTTGGTCCAATTCACCCGCAATACCCCTTTGCCGGAATCTACGGTTTTGACCGCCGTGCCTTTTAATACAATCGTATAATAGCGCACAAAAGAGCCTGTGTATTTTGATGAGGCTTTAAACGCAATTTTTACACTGTGTTTACCGACTTCTATTCCCTTGGTTTGGCAGGTAACGGTATAATCGGAAGTCGGTATCACCGCCCCACTTTCATCGGTAATGAGCACCCCTGCCGCCGTAGGGCAGATTTTTTTGCCGGTAAAGTAAAAGGCGGTTTTGGTTAATTTGACCGTTTTTATTTGCGGCACGCTCGCATACATTGTGTACCCGCAAGAGACGCAAGAGCGCACCAATTCCCCCTGTGCTACGGCACTCGCTTTTTTGTTTACCGACCACTTTGTGAACATACCGGCAGTATGTTTGATTCTGCCGATACAAAGTACCTCTAACGGTTTTTGATAGCGGTTTGCATAAGAAATTACAGCCGCAGCGCCTTTTAACACACACAGTTTTGCCGCATCGGGCGTAGTGTTTTCACCGTCATAAAAAGTGCAGTTATTATTGTAAACATCAATGGTGCTTAAATCTTCACAAAAAGCGAAGGCATCCTTCCCCACAGCCGTGATGTTGGCAGGTAGTTTTACACTTTGCAGCCCCGTACTCATAAAGCAGTCTTTCGGCACGGTGCCGATGCCGACAGGCAAAGTTATGGAGCGCAAAGAAGTGCAACCCGTAAAGCAGCCATCGCCCAGCGCGGTAACCGCCTTGCCGGAATCCGCAAAGTTGACACCGCGTAACGCTTCACAGCCGGAGAATGCTTCTTTCCCGATGCGCTCAAGCGTAGAGGGTAAGCCGTTGACAATATCACCATCATTCAAATAAGAATTCAATGCCGCTAATGTCGGGCAAGCCGAAAAGGCGCCCTCGCCTATCTCACTGACACCCTCTTTTTTTTGCACACCAAGTCCGCCATACTCAATTTCATGAAAAATAACTTTTTCAAGGAAGAAGCACTGTGTGAACGCATACGGTGCTACTTCCTTTAAACTGTATGGCAGTTCCACCGTTTCAAATCCGCACATACTGAAACTGTATGCACCGATAGTTTCGATTTTGCCGAGGTCAATTTCTTTGAGTTGGGCGCAGCCATCAAACGCGTAAGCCCCGATATGGCGCAATGTGCCCGGCAAAGAGAGGGATTTTACCTGCGATGCATCCTTTGCCCACGGTGCAGGGTTTTCGGGTGAATAATCGGGAATCGTATCCCCCGTACCGCTGATGGTTAATCTGCCGATGGTGGAAAGTTCCCAACTTAAATTTTCACCAATCTCACCGCTCTGCGCTGCGGCAGAATACACACAAGTGATGCCGAACACCATACATATGATTAAGATTAAACTGATACTCTTTTTAAACATGTAACCACTCCCAGTATAAAGAAGTTAATATATTATTATTATACCATATAAAGAAAAGCAAGTAAATTCTAATTTATCTGCTCACTGCGTTTGCAAAATAAGAAATAAAAAATAAGAGATAAGAGTGAAGGGCGGGACACCCGCACCCGATTTAAAAAACAATCCCTCCGAGTGCTTCGCACCCACCTCCCTAATGGGGACCCCGAAAAGAATTGCGTAGCAAACTTTTTGGGGAGAGGAGAAACAAATGGA
>CADBJA010000241.1 GCA_902794945.1 Oscillospiraceae bacterium | reverse complement strand
CCGCTGACAGGGAAGAGGGTGAAGGGAACTTCACACGGTACCGCAATATCCTGCGCACGCCACTGCATTTTACCGGTGAATTTGTCTAAACTTACCGTATTACAGTCGCTTAAAAACAGGCAGGCGCTGTTTACCGTGGCATCGGCTGCGGTAATTGTCGGCGTAAGGGTAGTGCTTTCAAGCGCACGGGGGATTTCAAGCCCTTGCCACGCCATTTGGGTGGCACGCACATATGTTTCATCCTCCGGGCTTAAATTATCGTGTAAAAAGCGAATGGCACTTTCGTGAGAGTCATTCATGGCGTTTTCAATTTCCTGCGGCAAATAACTTTGGCGGTTGCCTAATTGTAACGGATTCGAGCTGATGTTTAAATAACTGCCGCCAAAGCCCGTAAGCGGGCTGATGTCGCTGATGTAGTTCTCGGATACATCTAAATATTCCAAATCACGCATTTGCCCGAATACCGCCACATCCTGCAGGCGGCAGGCGCTGACATCGAGTTCATGTAGCGAGGTGAGTTTTTCAAATTGATAAGATGTGAAAAAGCGATTGCCGCGTACGGAAAGGGTAGTCAGTGCGGGGAGATGCTCAAAAGTTTCAGTTGTTTTTAACGCACAATTATCCGCAATTAAATCTTTCAGCACCGGCGCCGTATCTGCGGTAAACGGCAATGCAGTCAGGTTTTCGTTGTCAGATACCTCTAAACGGAATAAGCGCGGAAAAGAAGTTTGTAGGAGTGCCGCGGCTTGTGCATCGGTTAAATTGGTACCGCTTAAATCCAACATTTGTATACCGTTTAGTTCCGCAATACCGCTCAGATTCTCTGCAATATCTCCCATCATCGCGGCAGAAATTTCACTTAAAGCATCAATATCCCCTTGGGTGGGGTGTTCAATGGTCGTATTCATACACGCATTTAAAATGTTGCGTGCGGGTTCACTTAAATCGACCGTTTCATCCGCCACCGGTTCTTGGGCAAGCACACCGGCAATGGAAAGCCCTTTATATATCGTATCATCCGTATAGCCGTGAACGGTGTTGTCGGAACCCGCTGCCACCGCCCGGCGCACTTGGTAGGGTGTCGCATCGGGGTGCAGGCTGAGGTACAGTGCCGCTGTTCCCGCTACGATAGGTGTGGCTTGCGAAGTGCCGGTTTTAAAAGAGAATTTTGTGTCGGAATTGTGGGCAGGACCCGCAATTTCTACCCCCGGCGCCGCAATTTGGTAGTATTTGCCGGTTTTGTCAAAGTTGGAAAATGAGGAAAGTTCCCCATTGTTGATGGTGTAATTGGTTCTATCCTCCGCACGGTAGGAACCGTAACTCATCACACCGATTACACCGGTGCAGGCGGCAGGGTATTGGGGAATATAGGCGGCATCATAGCCGTTGTTGCCCGCGGCGCCCACTAACACCGCTTTTGTCGCGGCGCGCTGGTAGGCGATTGCCATTCCGTCGGAAATACGGCTGCTGCCGAAACTCATATTAATAATATCAGCGCCGTGTTCCACCGCATAGTTAAGTCCTTTTAAGATAGCGGCGTCACTCATTGTGATAGAGGCAGATACTTTTACGGGCATAATTTTCACTTTGGGTGCAATGCCCACATAGCCGAAATCATTGGCGCGCATCGCGATAATACCGGCAATATTGGAGCCGTGCCCGTTTGCATCCGTCACATCCGCACTGCCATTTAAGGCATTATAGCCGGCATTGCCGTTTTCATCTTCCCAAATGGCGCCCTCAAATTCTTTATGGGTAATATTCACACCGGTGTCAAGCACCGCCACCACCACGTCTTCACTGCCGAGGGTATCGGCACTTTGCCAGGCGTTTGGTAGTTGCAGGGCATCTTTATACCAATTGAAAGCATTGTATTCCGAACCGGTTTTTGTGACTTCTGTCGGCATCTCTACCGATTCGATACTTTGTATATAGTTCGGGGAAGCGCTCAACACATCCTCCCGCTGTTCGAGTGCGGTGCAAAGCGCTTCGATATCGGTGCCGGCAGTTACCGTGCCTTTGAGCACGCGTACGCCGTCTTGCATCAAAGCGTTGGCATCAATCACTTCGGCGTGAAGCAAGGGGAGCGCGGGTGCGTTTTTTATGGCTGTATTTTGCATCACGATGATTTCATTTGCCACATATTCGTTTGAAACAGGCGCAGGTGAAATTGTGCCTGCCGCTACCGAGAGCGGGGCACCTGTGATGAGCATACACAGTATTAAGAAGAGTGCGGCAAATCGTTTCATATTATCACCTGAGGGCTGTGGTTATGACTCTTTTTTGCTTTTTTTGGTTACCTTGTGCTTTTTACCGTCCGGCGTCACAATATAGGTGTTGGCAAGTTCCGCCTCAAGGCTCTTTTTCCACATCGCAACATATTCTTTGCGCAATGCGGCTTGTTCCGCTGTTTCTTCTTCGGTTAAGCCGATGGTTTTTTGCTTATGGGCTAAGGTATTAATGCGTTCAATTTTTTTCTGATCCATAGTTTCTCCATATTCTAATTGTGCGGAGTATCTCCGCTCAATTAGAGTTGTTCGTTGCACTCACAGTGGTTCACTGTGTTCACGGTTGTTCGCTTCGCTCACAGTTCGCAAACTGTCGTTTGCAGTTTGTTTTTTCTTTAACTGCGCGTAACACGAGCAACTGCAAGTTTATCTTGCAACTAATGAGCGCAGCGAATAACTACGAGTGATAACGAGTAACTCTATACTAATTATTATATATTTTTATATTTTTGTCAAATCCAAATATTACACTTAATTTTGGTGATTTTGTAGGCTCTTTTCCTAAAACCGTGAAATCAAAGAAAAATCTAAAACGCAACAGAAGTTGCAAATAGTTGTTTTCTTTGCAAACAGATGAGGAGTAGAAGCA
>CADBJA010000240.1 GCA_902794945.1 Oscillospiraceae bacterium | reverse complement strand
AACGGTAAAACCTTCTTAACATTCGATACTTTAAAAATCGTGTTATTAGGCTTAATTGCCTTCTCTGTCGGTACCGCAGGCGGTGTGCTCTTCGGTAAACTGATGTATGTCGTTACCAAAGGGAAGGTTAACCCGCTCATCGGTTCCGCCGGTGTTTCCGCCGTGCCGATGGCTGCGCGCGTCAGCCAAAAAGTCGGTCAGGAAGAGAACCCTGCCAACTTCCTTCTCATGCACGCTATGGGACCGAATGTTTCCGGCGTTATCGGCTCTGCCGTTGCCGCAGGCGTTTTACTCGCTATGATACCGCATTAAACATAAGCGCGAAAGGCGCTTATGTTTAATGCGCTCATTCGCGCTTGGCTTTCAGTATTTTAAAATTATATAACTAAAAAGAGCGATATTACGAAGAGCATCGATACTCTCCGTATGCTATCGCTCTTTCATTTAACGGAGATTACATTGATTACGGATTTTTTAGAATTAAGAAAAAGAATTATTGAAAAAGAGTTCGCTTCCCTCAATCCGGAGCAAAAAAAGGCAGTGTTAAAAACCGAGGGTGCCGTATTAATTTTAGCCGGTGCCGGTTCAGGCAAAACCACAGTGTTGGTCAATCGCATTGCCAACTTAATTAAATACGGCAGTGCCTACCATTCCGACTTTGTACCGGGGTACATCGGTGCAGAGCATATTGCCTTTTTAAACGATTATTTGGAAGGGAAGAACCGTGACCACGAAAAGGCATCTTCTCTTTTAAGTGTTGATGCGGCAAGGCCGTGGGAAGTGATTGCCATCACCTTCACCAACAAAGCGGCAAATGAAATGAAAACCCGTTTGGAACTGAACCTCGGCAGCAGTGCCAATGAGATTTGGGCATCCACCTTCCACTCTGCCTGTACCAAAATTTTGCGCCGTTTCGGTGACAGAATCGGCTATTCGCGCTCTTTTACCATTTACGATACGAGCGACAGTGAAAAGGCGATGAAACAGGTGCAACGCCAGTTGAGTATTGATGATAAAATGCTCTCGCACAAACTCATTTTAAATGAAATATCGAAGGCGAAAGATTCTCTCATTTCGCCCGAAGAATACAGAAAAAATGCGGAGCACGATTTCAGACTCCACAAAATTGCCGATGCGTACAGTGCTTACCAAAATCTGTTGCTTAAAAGTGACGCGATGGATTTTGATGACATTATTTTTAACACCGTCAAACTCTTCCGCGAGCAACCGGATGTGTTGGAGCACTATCAACACCAATTTAAATATGTGCTCGTCGATGAGTATCAGGATACGAACCACGCCCAGTATGTGTTAACTTCGCTCTTGGCAGGCGGTTACGGCAATATCTGCGTGGTGGGGGATGATGACCAATCCATCTACCGCTTTAGAGGTGCCACCGTGCGCAATATTTTAGAGTTTGAAGATGAGTGGGAGAATGCGCTTGTCATTCGCTTAGAGCAAAACTACCGTTCAAAAGAGAACATTCTCAATGCCGCCAACAGCGTGATTAAACACAATACCAAGCGAAAAGGCAAAAACTTATGGAGTGAACGCGGTGAAGGCGAAAAAATCTGTGCCTATACCGCGTATTCCGAAAATGATGAGGCGGCATTTATTGCCGATAAAATTTTTGATGATGTTGCCGCCGGGATGAAGTATGCCGACCATGCGGTGCTGTACCGTGCATCGGCGCTGTCGGCACCGGTTGAGCGTGCGCTCGGCAGAAGCGGTATTGCCTATAAAGTGCTTAGCGGCCACCGTTTCTATGACCGTAAAGAAGTCAAAGATGCCATGGCTTATTTAAACCTTGTCGCCAATCACGATGATGATATTCGCTTAATGCGCATTATCAATGTGCCCAAGCGCGGCATCGGTGATACCACGGTGCGTCATGCGTATGAGATTGCGCAGGGGCTCGGTATGAGCATTTTTGAGGTCATTCGCGAAGCCGAGAATTATGAAACACTGTACCGTGCCGCCGGCAAACTGAAAAGTTTTTGTGCGATGTTTGAGCGCATTGATGAGTACCGCGAGAGTGCTTCGCTGACCGATTTATTTGATATCGTAATGCGAGAAACCGGCTATCGAGATTCATTATTTATGGATGAAAACAGTGAAGAGCGTATTCAAAACTTAGACCAGTTAAAATCCGAAATTGCCGAGTATGTGAACGAGGCGGAGGAGCCGACTTTAGAGGGCTTTTTGCAAGAGGTTGCGCTCAGTTCCGATCAGGATGAATTGACGAATGAGGATGATTATGTGCCTTTAATGACGATGCACGCATCAAAAGGCTTGGAATTTCCGGTGGTCTTTATCATCGGTATGGAGGAGGGCATTTTTCCCTCTCGCCAATGTATGTTTGATCCCACCGAGGTGGAGGAAGAACGCCGCCTTGCCTATGTCGGTATCACCAGGGCGAAAGATACACTGTATTTAACCCGCAGTGAAAGCCGTATGGTTTACGGCTCCACCAACCGCAACAGACCTTCCCGTTTTTTGGATGAAATCCCCTCACAGTACATAGAGCAGGCGGGTGTGAGCAAAAAAGAATTTACAAGTGTGAATTCTTTCGGCTCTTTTGCCTCACAAAAAAAGAAACCCTCACCGTTGGCAGGGTTTAAAAAAGAAAATGTGGATGTAGATTTTCATGCCGGTGACCGCGTAAAACACAAAACGTTCGGAACAGGCATGGTAATCTCTGCCGAGCCGATGGGCAGCGATGTGTTGCTCGAAATTGCATTTGATAAAGTCGGCACCAAAAAGTTGATGGCAAAGTTTGCGAGACTCACGAGAGACAAATAGGAATTTGTGAGGCTGTTTGCCTCACAAATTCCTATTTGTAATGAATAGTGAATAATGAATGATGAATAATTGAGGGAGGGACACCCTCAC
>CADBJA010000239.1 GCA_902794945.1 Oscillospiraceae bacterium | reverse complement strand
AAATGTGGGAATACTCTGCGTATTGGCGCATTTTTAAATTGTTAAGGTGAGTGAAAGCAGACAAAATGAACCAATACTTCTTTATCGGTACTCTCCGTATTGAGGGTGCCCCTTGCGCCATTTTCTTGAGTTCGTTTTTTACGATTTTTGAATCAGTTTATATAGTGCCGCGCGCGTTTGCACGCCCGTCTTTTTATAAATCGAAGTGATGTGATGCCGCAGGGTGCTCACGGAAATGCCGAGTTTTGCCGCCACAGCCTCTTGCTTATCCTCGGTTTCCACCAGTTCCCGAAACACCCGCATTTCAGCCGCGGTAATGCCGTAGCGTGCCTGCAAATCCAAAAACACATCTGCCGCAGGTTCGCTTTGCAATTTTACCGGCTGTTCACCGGTAAAGTGTAAATTGAAATCCCCCTTCACTGCCATAAACACAATGCAAATCACGAGTGCCGCAATATTCATCACCATCACGGCCGTGAAAGAGAGGCGGGATAACCCAAGGGCAAAGGAAGCCATCACCATCAGGCTGTCCGATACCCTGCCCATCGCCGCCCACACCGCAGGGTTCTTTGTGCGGGGTGCCAAGCGTAAAAAGGTAAGGTGATAATACGCAATCGCGGCGGCAAGTGAAATATAGTATAAACACATATTGAGGTGGTATGACTGCGCCGATAAAACGGAATTTAACAATGCAATCATTGCTATGCACAAAGCGCACACCGGTAAGAACTTTCCGCCTTTTACTTCGCCGAGAAAGCCGAATAAAAGCATACCGGGAATGAGCAATAAACGCGGCCATGTATATACATTAAAATCCGTATAGCCGGAAGCGATTTGCAAGTGATGTATCAAACTGTTGAAATAAGATGAAAACATCAGTAAAGCAAACGCAATCAAAACGCTGCACACCAATGGAACGGGCGGTACACGCTGCACCGTCACCTCACGCGCACTTTGTTCCTTCGCAGGGGCGGCAGTAAAGCCGAGCAGCAACACAGCGCATGAAATCAATAACAAAAGCGACAGACCCGGTTTGAAAACCAAATACAGTTGCAAAACATACTGTAGTAAAACAGCAGCACCATAACCGATGCCGATGCAATACCCTGCCTTTGCGCCGGCGTGAATGTATGCGGCTAACCTTTCATAAACCGCACCGAGCATAACCCCGAGGCATAGTACAGTAACACCGGTAAGCGCCAAATAAAAAGATGTGTTCGCAGGCGCAAACAACATCATTTGCGCACAAAGCGCAAAAAGCCCCGTCACCGTAGCCAAAAGAGCCGTATATACTTTTTTGTTGCGTATGCGCACCCCAATAAGTACATAAAGCAACCAGCCGACAATCACGGTGCACTGCAGAAAAAAGTAAACAAATTCCTGCTGTTCCACCTCTAAATAGCCATGCCCTGCCTGATTGCCTAAACGCAACACAATGAATTGCACCAGCATAAAGCAAAAAAACATTGCCGTGCAAAAACCATTTTTATGATTTAAAAAGCGTTGAAGGGTTCGTTTCATTTTTCAACCTTTCAAAAAAGCGCCGCTATGCGGCGCTTACCGATTTTCTTATTTTCCGTATTCATTTCGTACAAAGGCTTCTAACGCCTCAAAACTGCGCAGTACCTTTTCGGTATCAATACAGTATGCCATCCTGAAATACCCTTTTACGCCGAAAGAGTCGGAGGGCACCAAAATAAGATTGTATTTTTTCGCCTTATCGCAAAACGCATTGGCATCTTCTTCGAGCGCTTTCGGAAAAATATAGAAAGTGCCGCCCGGGCGAATAACCTCAAAACCGAGTTCTGTCAACTTATCGTAAATGAGGTTCATATTCTTTTCATACACGCTCAAATCGCTCGTGGTATATAAGCACTCCGCCACTGCCATTTGCACGCTTGAGGAGGGGCAGTTATGCCCGATACCGCGGCTGATTTGCCCGCACATCACGGCAATAATATCGGCATCTACCGCCTTCGGATTGACCGCCACATAGCCGATTCTTTCACCGGGAAGCGAAAGGCTTTTTGAGAAAGAATAACAAGTTAAAGTGTTATCATAATACTGCGCCACATAGGGAATTTTTTTACCGTCAAACGCGATTTCACGGTACGGCTCATCCGAAATAATAAATATTTCGTGCCCGTACTCTTGTTGCTTTTCGGTTAAGTATCCCGCTAAGTGCATAATGGTCTGTTCCGAATAAGCAATACCCGAAGGGTTATTGGGCGTGTTGATGAGCACTGCCTGCACATTGTCATTCATCATTGCATCAAACGCTTCAAAGTTAATTTCAAAGTTTTCGGTGTTGGCGGGCACCACTTTTAAGTTGGCGCCTGTTCTGCCGATATACTGCATATATTCGGGAAAAAACGGTGCAAACGTAATCACATCATCCCCCGGTTTGGTCACACACCTTGCAGCGTGCGCAATCGCGCCGGCAGCGCCGCTTGTCATAAAAATATGTTTTGTTTCATACGGCACACCGAAGCGCTTTTTCAAACTCTCCGCCACCTTGCGGCGCACTTCGGTGTTGCCGAGGGACGGGCTGTAACCGTGCAAGCTCATAGAATCTAACTCACTGTGTAATTTGATAATGGTTTCATTATAGACATCCGCCACCGGCACACTGGGGTTGCCGAGCGAGTAATCAAACACATTTTCATAACCGATTTTTTCGCCTAAAGCCGTGGCAAATTCACTCAATTCTCTGATTTTGGATTTGCCGCTTAACATAGATTTAAAGTCTTGATTAATCATGGTACCCTCCCAAAAATTCTAATTTACGCCACCCCTTGCGGGTGGCTAAATTAGAATTTAATGAATGATGAATATTGAATAATGAATAATTGTGGGAGGGACACCCTCACCCGTTTGATAGATGGAAAGAGAATATCTA
>CADBJA010000238.1 GCA_902794945.1 Oscillospiraceae bacterium | reverse complement strand
CCCCTCTTTTGAGCGCATAACAAATACCAACTCATCTTTCGATGGCTGGTATATTTTTTCAACTCTGCTATTTTGTAACTGCGCGCGTAACTGCTCGCACAGTTTATGTAAAAACAATCCGTCAAGTGCCATAATTATCTGTAAGAAATCGGGTCTACCGATTTTAAGCGCAGCACTTTTGCCTCGGCGAACTCCATAGCAAGTTTCACGGAAATGGTGTTCATAGACATATCTTCCGTAGTGAAATGACCTGCATCAATGAGGGTTAAGCCGATATCCTGCGCGTGTAAAAACTGGTGGTATTTAATATCGCTTGTCACAAACGCATCTGCCTTGCGGGCAACTTCATCAATAAAGTCCGCACCGGCACCGCCGCAAACGGCAACGGTTCGTATATTCTCTTTTGTAGATACATATTTTACAAACGGTACACCGATTTTTTGCTTAATCAATGAGCAAAATGCGGCTTCGGACATCGGGCTCGGCAACGTGCCCATTTTTAACATATTGCCGCCCTCTTCGGTTTGCAAAATACTGATTCTTTCAAGCGAAAGCGCATTCGCAAGCACATAGTTTACACCGTCTTTCGCCATATCCCACGGGGTGTGAACGGCGATAAGCGCAATATCATTGCGCGCAAGCCTGTAAACCGGGTGGTCTGCCGGCAGTTTTGCAATCGGGTCAAATATAATGGGATGATGACAAACGATTAAGTCTACCCCGTTGTTAATTGCCTTGGTGATGTTGAGCGGCATTGCATCTAACATTACGGCAATTTTACTGACCTGACGGTCGGGGCTGCCGACCAAAAGCCCGCTGTTATCCCACGCGGCTTGAGATGAAAAATTCATCTCCTTATCTAAATACTCATATACTTTTGCTACTGTAAGCATGTGTACCTCTCAATTTCTTTAATCAATTCTAAAATCTTTTCCTGCTCCGGCTGCATATGGTTTGCACGAGCGAACGCGGCATACATTTTTTGCAACCTTTTTATTTCGCGTGCACAAAGTTCTTCATAATACTCACTATCGGTTGTTTTGCCGAGTAAGGCTTCCACTTCACGAATATTCACGGTATTGGAAGTAAAGCGCACTTTCATAATATTATATAACTTATCTTTCTCTTTCGCAATACTTTCGTGCAAAATTTCAAAGCCGTGCGCATATAAATAGCGGCGCAAAGTGTTTGCCCTGCTCATCGGTTGCAAAATAAATGTGTACCCTTCACGGCGGCACCACGGCGCAGCGCTCAAAATATCGCACATTAACTCGCCGCCCATCCCCGCCATCACGGCGGTATCAAACGTATCTTTATGGGGTTCCAAACCTTGCAAACCATCCGACAGAATAAACTCAACACCGGTAATACCGGCATCATTTACCGTGGTTTTGGCATTTTGCATGGGACCTTCGTGAATATCGCACGCAAAGGCACGCGCTATGATGCCGTTTTCAATTAAATAGGCGGGCAAATAGGCGTGGTCGGTACCGATGTCGGCAAGCACACTACCCTTAGTTACATACGCTGCAACAGATAACAAACGCGGTGTTAAGTGAATCATAAAAACCTCTCTTTTGTATTATGATAACAAAAGAGAGGTTTTTTATCAAGTTATATCGCTATTTTTTCAAGCCGTGAAATGTAAGATTGTGAAATGCCGAGCAAATCGGCAACATCTTTTTGTGTTTTCTCTTCATAGCCCATTAGCCCGTAGCGCATTAGCATTATTTCTCTCTCACGCGCATCAAGAGAATTGACAAGTTTCATCAAAAGTCGTTTTTCATCTTCGAGTTCTATGTTTTTATTCACTTCATCCGGGTCAGAACCTAAAATATCGGCAAGCAATAACTCATTGCCATCCCAATCCACATTGAGCGGGTCTTCAATCGAGAGTTCACAACGCCTTGATGATATTTTTCTTAAATGCATCAATATTTCATTTTCAATGCAACGGCTCGCATAAGTGGCAAGTTTAATCTTTTTTTCGGGTTTATAGGTATTGACCGCTTTGATTAAGCCGATAGACCCGATGGACACGAGGTCCTCCATCATCACACCGGAGGATTCAAATTTTTTGGCAATATACACAACCAATCGTAAATTATGGGTGATGAGTTCTTGTGCCGCGCTATCATCCCCATTTGCAAGGCGCTCTAAAACCGCCTGTTCTTCTTCGGCGGAGAGGGGTGCCGGCAACCCGGTAACACCGTTGATAAAATGAAAATGTGAACGGTGAAATTTAAAGTAAAGGCGATATTTTAAGTTTGAAATAAACTGTTTTAAATTCATAACTGCTCCGTTTGTTTAAAAAGTTGAGGGTTTAAAATAATATCATATTGCATATCACTAAAAGACTCTGTGCTTTCGGCAATATAGGTGTTTGCATTCATTTGTTTGTGTGCATACTCCAAATGAACGGTGGCTTTTACGCCGTATAACATCCCATTCCCGCCGACGGAGGAAAACGGGATAACACGCTTTAAAGGCTCTGTTTCTAATTCGGCAATCACGCCTTTTTTGACCACACATACCGGAAGCCCCGAAAACGGCTCGGTTAAACCGTTACCTGTATCGCAAAAGCCGAAAAGCGTGTATGTTTTTTGAGCCACGGTAAGAGATACCTTGTAAATTTCATTCTTATGCCGCCGCTTAAGCGCCAAGCGGTTAATCAGGGTTACCGCAACAAAACTGATGCCGAGTGCAATAATGATGGTGAGCGGTGATACATTGATATAACTGACCGATAAATCGGAATAAAAATTACGGCTGTCTTTGAGAGAAAGTAAAAGCACTACTCCGCCGATAACCACATTAATGAGCAAAAAAAGCAGTGCGTGCATCATAAAAAGGCGCACATTCATTTTGCCGTAAGCCGTAAACACCAGTGCCGCACACATC
>CADBJA010000237.1 GCA_902794945.1 Oscillospiraceae bacterium | reverse complement strand
AGTTTTTATATTTAGTAAAGAAAACATCTTTCTCTATACGGGTATGGGCGGAGCCCATCCAAAATCTGTCAACTGTATACTGTTAACTGTCAACTAAATAAAAAGGTTGTCGAGAAACACTCTCGACAACCTTTTTATTCATACAATATCGCTTCACCTTTCAGTGCTTTGGCAGATTTGGCAAAGCGCTCATAATCATGATCTAACTCTTTAATATATCCCGTGAGCAGGTCGGCACGCTCTTCTTTTGTATCATAATCTTCGTAAGATACAATCACCGCTTTGCCGTTTTCCGCATACACGGCAAGCAGGTAGTTTTTGGTGCCGTCGGCATTCGTGGTGCCGGTGGTATCGTAAAAACGGAACCCTTCGTACACTTTTAACAAATCAAAGTTTTGCATTTGTATTTCGGGGGAAGCCTCTTTTACTTTATTGTAAAAGTAGGCTTTTACCCTATCATCCGGGTCGCCTTTGATGCCGGAAGAGGAGATTTTTTCATAATCTTCTTTATTTTTCTCTTTCACATATTCCTCACCGGGTACTTCATCCGCTTTTTTTTGGGCTGAAGCAGTGGTGCTTTGTGCCGCAGCAGTCGCCGTGTCGGTGCCGGCACTTTTTTTGTGCAAAAGTACCGCCGTGGTAATACCGCCCGCCGCCAATACAAGGCACGCGATAAGAATAATAATTAAAATTTTCTTTTTCTTTTCCATTTTATGCAAGAGTCCTAACTCTTAAAATACCCTCACCGGCAATGTCAACCGTACCCTCAAGGGCAATGTAGTGGTATTCGCCTTTGCTTGCTTCACCGAGCACTTTGCCGGCGCTTCTGACTGCCTCGGCAGCGCTCTCTTTGCAGAATACACAGGTTTTTGTGCCTTTTTCCAAAGCAAGCGGGCTCATATTCACACTGTTTTTGATGGAACCGGTTTCCATTAAATCAATCAACTGGTCGGCTGCCATAGCGGCGCAGTTTTCTTCACTCTCGGCACTCGATGCCCCCAGGTGCGGGATGGCAATCACACCCTCAACCCCTAAAATCTTATCATCCGGAAAATCAATCACATACGCGCTCACTTTGCCGCTTTCAAGGGAAGCAATGAGCGCATCTTCGTCTACAATGCCGCCGCGGGCAAAGTTGAGCAGTTTCACACCGTCTTTACAAGCGGCGAACACCTCGGCGTTAATCATCCCTTTTGTAGAATCGTTAAGCGGAATATGTAAAGAAATATAATCGCTGTTTTTGTAGATTTCGGCAACATCTTTCACAATTTCAACACCCGGGATTTCCGCACCTTCGGGCAGGAAGGAATCGTAACCCATCACTTTCATCCCCAAAGCGGCGGCAGCCTCGGCAACTTTTCTGCCGATAGCACCCAAGCCGATTAAGCCTAAGGTTTTGCCTAAAATCTCGTTGCCGGCAAAGTCAGACTTGCCTTTTTCTACGAGTTTGCCGACTTCATCACCCTTGCCTTTGAGCGTTTGCGCCCAAGCAGCACCTTGTAAAATTTTGCGTGAACTTAAAAGCAATCCGCAAATCACAAGTTCTTTTACCGCATTCGCATTCGCACCCGGTGTGTTAAATACCACAATGCCTTGCTCGGAGCATTTTTGAATCGGAATATTATTGGTGCCCGCACCGGCTCTTGCGATACCGATGACGGAAGCGGGAATATCCATATCGTGCATGGAAGCGGAGCGCACAATCACGGCGTCCGGATTTTCTACTTCACCGCAAACATAGTTTTCACTGTCAAATCGGTTCAGCCCGACAGGTGAAATTTTATTTAAGGTTAAAATCTTGTTCATTTTCATAACTCCTATAAATATTGTTACTAAATATTATATTATTATCATAAAAATATGTCAATCATTCAAAATGTATAAAAATTCGGCGTTTGCGCACACTATTATTGAAATTTAAAACAAGGGGGAAGAAAAAATGAAAAAATCAAGCAAAAAAGCGGCAGGCGCATTGGCGGCAGGTATGGCAGCCGGTATGTCACTCGGCGCACTCGGTTTATATATGTTCTCTAACCAACGCAGTGTGAAAAAAACCGCCAAAAAAGCATCAAAAGCGATTTCGGGACTCATTGACGGTATTGAAGATATGATGTAATTTAAGGCATAATGCATAAGGCACAAGTAGGCTCACTGCGTTCGCAGAGAAGAGAGAAAAGAGAAGAGTGGTGGTGGAAAGGCAATGCCTTGCATTATAAGACTACCCTTCCGCCGACTGTGTCGGCGCCCTCCCTGACAAGGGAGGGCGTTAAGCGGTTTAAATTTTATATTCCGCACCCGATTTAAAGCAATAAGTAATAGTGAATAGGTAAGGGCGACACATTCGCACTTGTTCGATTCGCTCTATGGGCTCACTGCGTTCGCAAAAGAAGAAAAAAGAAGAATGGTGGGAGAGGCACCCGCTTGCCCAAACAAACTAAGCAAGGAAGGGTATGTTCCCTGTTTCTTTCATTTGTTGTGTGTGAATAAAAGGAATTCATACGTTGTTCAAAAAGCGAGGGGACGGTTCTGTCGCTTTTTCATAAAAGCGGTAGAACACCCCTCGCTTTTTTAATGTTGAATTTTGAATTCTTCTTGCGCTCGGAATGACAGGCAAGGCGGAGCCTTGCAAAGAAGAAAGAGAAGAAAGAAAAATGGTGGTGGCGAAGCGATGCTTCGCATTTTAATTCTACATTTTACTTTCTACAGTCTACATTAATAATGTCATCTCGACCGAAGCGGAGAGATCTTATTAATGCGGAATACGGAATGCGGAATTAACGGTGGCAATACGAAGTGTTGCAATAATTAGTAACTCAACTTTCCCACATCAATAATTCAAGTTTATCCTTAAACAATGCGGGATTTGATTAATAAAAATATAAATCATTTCATTGATTTGGTTTTCAGT
>CADBJA010000236.1 GCA_902794945.1 Oscillospiraceae bacterium | reverse complement strand
CAATGTCGTCAACTTAAGATAGTCACAAAGAAGTTATTTACTTCTTTGTCATCTTGAGCTTGTCGAAAGATCTTTTATTTATCAGAGTTCCGATATAAAAAAGATTCTTCACTGCGTTCAGAATGACTCGTTTTTTAAAAAAAGTGCCTTAAGTTGACGGCATTGGCAGTGCGGGGAGATGTCACGAAGTGACAGAGGGGACGGGCTCCGGTTAGGAGGTGTCACGCCGTAGGCGTGACGGAGGGAGAGATATACAAATCGGGTGTGGGCGCTCCCTGTTAGGGAGACGTCGCGCGCAGCGTGACAGAGGGTCTGGCGTGCGCTCCAAGCATCCCACCTTCTCGCTACCGGCTACCGGCTATCGGCTAACAGCTTAAATTCTAATTTAGCCACCGCAAGGGTGGCATAAATTAGAATTTAGAAAGGACTACCATGGAACGCATTGAGCGACTTTTAAAAAAAGCCAATTCATTACCGCTGCAAAGCGGTGTGTATATTATGAAAGACAAGACAAAAAAGGTGATTTATGTCGGCAAAGCGAAGAAACTTAAAAACCGTGTGACCTCCTACTTTCGCAAGAACTCTTCACACAATGCCAAAACCATTATGATGGTTTCGAAGGTGGAAGATTTTGACTACATTTTAACCGACAGCGAATTTGAAGCGCTGGTGCTTGAATGCAGTCTGATTAAACAGTATCAACCGAAATATAACATCTTATTAAAAGATGATAAGGGCTACAGTTATATTCGCCTGACGAAAGAGATGTATCCGCGTATTTCCGAAGTCAAGCAAAAGGCGGATGACGGTGCGGAATACATCGGCCCGTATACTTCTTCGTGGGCGATTTCTTCTTCTGTCAGAGAGGCGCAAACCATTTTTAAATTGCCGGATTGCAACAAATCTTTTCCGCGTGATTTCGGCAAGGGAAGACCGTGCTTAAACTACCACATCGGCAGATGTATGGGCGTTTGTACCGGTAAAATCGGCAAAGAAGAGTATGCGGAAACCATTGAACAGGCGTTGGCGTTTTTGCAAGGCAACAGCAAAGATATTGTGAGCATTATGGAAAAAAAGATGCTTGAGTACGCCGAAAAAACCGAGTTTGAAAAAGCGGCGCGCCTGCGTGACAGGATTGCCGCTATTCAAAAACTCAATGACAAGCAAAAAGTGGTTGCCGGCACTTACAAGCAAGAGGATGTATTTGCCCTTGTCAGGGGCACGAAAAAGATGTGCCTGACCGTTTTGCGCTTCAAAGAAAATCGTTTGCAGGAAAGTGAAAACTTTATAATAGAGGATAACCCCGATACCGGCGAAGCCCTGCGCGAGTTATTGTTGCGCTTTTACGCGATGCGGGAGGATATTCCGCCAAGAGTGCTTTTAGAGCAATCGTTTGAAGATGTGGCACTTTTAGAAACCTACTTCAGTGAAAAAGCCGGCAGAAATGTAAATATTATTGTGCCGCAAAAAGGGGAACAGTTGCGCCTGGTGGAATTAAGTCGCCAAAATGCAGCGCAACATCTTGCGCTGTATGAGGGTAAGAGCATGAAGCAGACAACGGCGCTCGATGAGTTGACGAAACTGCTCGGCTTAAAGGCACCGCCGACCTTTATTGAGAGTTACGACATTTCTCACACCGGCGGGCAGGATAATGTTGCCGGTATGATTGTGTTTAAAAACGGCAGACCGTACAAAAAAGCGTATAAACGATTTGCGATTAAAGGTTTTAGCGGGCAAGATGATTACGCTTCTATGGCAGAGGTGTTGGAGCGCCGCTTTAAACATTATTATGAAGATGATGAGGGCAGCACCTTTAAACAACTGCCGGATTTAATTTTGCTCGATGGCGGCAAAGGGCAAATCCACGCGGTGGAGCCGGTGTTGCGCGAGATGCATATTGATGTGCCTCTGTTCGGTATGGTCAAAGACTCAAAGCATAAAACCCGTGCGATTGCTACCTCCGGCGGGGAAATACAGATTAATGCCGTGCGGTCGGCATTTGCGCTCGTGACCGAAATACAGGATGAGGTACACCGCTTTGCCATCACTTACCATCATCAAAAGCACCGCAAAAACACGGTGGCAACCACCCTTACATCTATTGAGGGTATCGGCAAAGCAAAAGCAAAAGAATTGTTAAAACACTTTGGCTCTCTCAAAAAAATCCGCGAAGCGGAAGAAAGTGAAATTGCGGCATTAAAAGGTTTTTCACCGACACTCGCAAAAAAGGTGAAAGAAGCACTTGACGCATAGGCGCAAGGCACAGCTGCGGTCTTTGACCGCAGAATGAAGTTTGCGCAGTGCGCAAATGAAGTAGCTTCGCTATGAAGTATGCCTGCGGCATATGAAGTATTGGCTTTGCCAATATGGCGGGCGGGACACCCGCACCCAATTATTAATGCATAAGGCACAAGGCGCAAGTAGGGGCGGATACCATCCGCCCGAAAGAAGAAGCACAGCAACCTGCAGGGGAGGGTCTCTGTGCCCTCCCGGTTGTAAGGCATAAGGCACAAGGCATAAGGCATAAGGCACAAGGCACAAGTAGGCTCGCTTTGCTCGCCTGAAAGAAGATAAATTCTAATTTATGCCACCTTTGCGGTGGCTAAATTAGAATTTAAGCAGTCGGCAGTCGGCAGTCGGCAGTCAGCGAGTGGGCGACACATTCGCACTTGTTCCGCTTCGCTCTAATGAAACGGTGGGTTAATATACACAAAAGTATAAGTATTAAAAACTGTGTAGATACGCACTTTTTAAGCCTCCCTCTGTCGAGGAAGGTGGCACGCCGTAGGTGTGACGGAGGGAGAGATGTACAAATCGGGTGTGGGTGTCCCACCCTCTCGCTATCGGCTATCGGCTAACAGCTAACAGCTTAAATTCTAATTTAGCCACCGCAAGGGTGGCGTAAATTAGAATT
>CADBJA010000235.1 GCA_902794945.1 Oscillospiraceae bacterium | reverse complement strand
CATCTATCAAACGGGTGAGGGTGTCCCTCCCACAATTATTCATTATTCAATATTCATCATTCATTAAATTCTAATTTAGCACAGCTAAATTAGAATTTAAAATCATCCTTTTGGCTGATGTGCACTGTTTCCTTTTTTGATATAATAAAATTAACATAATAAATTTGTTGTATCTAAAAGGAGATGATTTTATGAAAAAAATAATTGCCCTTGTGTTGGCAGTCATTATGCTTGTGAGCATTGTTCCCGTATCGGCGATTGCCGTGGGCGCAAAAGAAGCGGAGCAAGATAAATATTTAGCGGGTTTGGCAGACCCGACTTTTACCAAGACCACGGCAAATTATGACGGTTACCACTTTAAGGTAGGCACCAAAGCGGTGTGGGATTGTAAGCTTTACACCCTTTCGGCAACCGTGACCAAAGTGAACGGCAACTTTGCCGCTTTCACCATTAAATTTAACAGCAAAGTCAGCGAAGAGTGCACGCCGATAGACGGCGGCTGGCGCGGCTACCACATCTATGCCTTCTCTAATGTGGAGAGTAAAGAGTATTCACCGTCCGACACCATGACATTAATCGTGAACACGGCAAAAATTGACCCCTTCTCTTCTTCCTCTGCGGCGGGCGGTATGCAGTTTATTAAAATCCGTGTAGAAAAACATGCGTATGATGATGACGTTTTTCCGCTTTATTCCGGCAGTACCTATTTTGCGGATATTGCCAAAAACCGCAAAGTGTATCCCGAAAATGCGGGCTCCATTAGCGAAGTGTATGTGGAAGATACCTATGCACTCGGCTACTATGTAAAACCGACTTACAAGATCAACACCAACGCCATTAAAGTTGCATACACTGCCATTTCGTTTGGCACTTATGCGTTCCCCTGTCATTTGTATTACAGGGCAAAGGGCGCAAAAACCTGGGCGAAAAAGAGTTTCGGCGCTAAAAAAGCGTGGGTGTTAAGCGGGCTGAAAGCCAACACGGTTTATGAGATTAAACCCGTTTGCGTAATCCCGTTTAAAGACCCCGAAACCAACGAGAGCAAATATGTGTTGGATTTGGTGTGCAATCCGTTCTATTTAACCACTGCCATTAATCAAATTCCATATCTTTCCGCCGTAAAAATTTCCGGCGTGAAATACGGCAAAAAGACCATTCCCGCGCATTGGGGCAATTACAGTGACGGCAGAGTGGTTTGGATTCCCGCTGAAACACTCAACACCTGCACCTATACCTTAGCGCTTTCCATGCGTGCCGTGCCCGCAAATGCCAAGGGCTTGTATATCAAGGTTGGCGGAGCGGCATATTACTTAAAGGGGCGCAAGGGCACTTACAGCACAAGGATGACCTTCCAGGGCAAGGGCAATCTCAAGGGCAAAAAAATAGCCGCTGCGATTGCCTATTCAAGCAATACAATCGGCTACGCGGCAGTCGGTATCGGTTCGGCAAGAACCATTCATTACAGATTGCGCAACGAAGTGACAAACTATAAGAAGTAAGCAAAAAGGGCGCGGCAGCGCCCTTTTCCTATTTAGCGGTCAGCAGTTAGCAGTTAGCGAAAGGATGGGCTCTGCCCATACCCGATTTTGGCGTGGCTACGCCACGCAACAGTGTTATATTACACAGAACCGTTCCGCTGTGTTGTCTATGTGGTTATTCTCTCCCTCCGGCACACCAATCGTGTGCCACCTCCCTCATCAGAGGGAGGCTATTAATGAGGAATGAGGAGTGAGGAATGAGGAATTGAGGTGGCGAAGCGGTGCTTCGCACTATAAAAAGAGTGAAGTGTGAAGAGTGGAGTGTGGAGTTGCGGTGGCAACACTTTGTGTTGCATTGTAAAGATTCTTCGGCGAGCCTCAGAATGACACACCGTTCTGTCATCTTGAGGAGGAAAGCGACGAAAGATCTTTTTTAGCATTTAGCATTTTGAATTTAGCATTTTCAAGAATTTTGAATTGAGGTGGCGAAGCGGTGCTTCGCACTATAATTCTACTTTTTACTTTCTACATTCTAATTTTAAATTTAGCATTTAGCATTTAGCATTTTCCGCCATCCAAAAGTTGTCAACTGTTAACGAAATAATAAAATCCCCGCAACCGTTTGGTTGCAGGGATTTTTATTATTTCCGTTTTATTCTGCCGCGGCGGTGGTGGCAGGGGTCTCTGCCGCCGGCACATTGGCATTTGCCGCATCCATCGCGCAAGAGGTTGCGGTGACGGAATCATCCGTTTCGGCACTCAAAGAGTAAGAATGTTCGCCGAGTGTCCAAATAGAGACATATTTACCGTCAATTTGCATCACTCTGATTTGGGAAGAATAGTCGCCTACATTCAGGTCATACTGCTCCTCGTTTGCCGCCTTATTTTCTTCGTAGCCGGAAACATTGTGTTCCCCCACATTCGCACCGCGCAAAATGCACTTTACACCGTTATAATCAAAACTGATTTGCGCAATGTTTAAGTCTTCATTGTTTGCTGCTTTGGATTCTACCACGGCATACTCTAAATTTTCGGCGCCTTCGGGCGCTTCTAAACTGATACCGAGTGCGGCAAAATCTTCTTTGGAATAGGTTTTTACTTTCTCTTTTTTACCGCATGCGCAAAAGCAAAAAGCGAGAGCGCACACCAGTAAAAGTGCTATAATTGTTTTTTTCATTTTCTTCCTCACACCTAAAATAATATATACATTATAGTATATATGCCGAAATTTTGCAAATATAAATTTGATTTAGGCTCTTTTCCTAAAACCGTGAAATTAGAAATAATAATACAACACAAAAATAATAATTGGGTATTTTCTTTGCAAGCAGATGAGTGGCAGAAGCTCACAGATCAAATTTTCAACAGCAAAGCGTTTGAAAATTCTGTGTGCTTCGGAAAGTTTCGGGGGTTTAGCGTGAAAGAAACTTTCACGCAGT
>CADBJA010000234.1 GCA_902794945.1 Oscillospiraceae bacterium | reverse complement strand
TGCCGAGCACCGTTGCAATGAGAGCGGCAAGCACCGAAACGAGCAGTGTGGTTACAAGAGCCGACATAATGTCTTGGTCGCGAAACAACTGCACATACCATTTTAAGGTAAAACCGTGCCAAACGGAACGGCTTTTGGAGTTGTTAAAAGAAAAGACTATTAAAACAAGAATCGGTGCATATAAAAAGAGGAAAATGAACGCGACATATACTTTAGAGAATACTTTTTTCATAAACTCATCACTTCCCCCTCTCCGGAATCAAACTCATTCATAATACCCATACTGATTAAAATTAATATCATCAGTACCAGTGAAAGAGCCGAACCTAAATTCGGGTCGTAAGAACCGCCTAAAAACTGCAGTTCGATTAAGTCACCAATCATCAGGTTTGAGCCGCCGCCAAGCATAGTGGAAATAATAAAGGTACTTACGGCAGGCACAAACACCATTGTAATGCCGGAAACGATACCGGGCATACTGAGCGGAAAAATCACCCTGCCCATCACCTTGGCATTACTTGCGCCAAGGTCCTGCGCCGCTTCAATCACGCTTTTATCAATTTTGGTTATCACATTGAAAATCGGAATAATCATATACGGTAAAAAATTGTATACCATACCGAGTACCACAGCGCCTTGCGTATTAATCATTTGAAAAGGACCGATACCGAATAGACCCAAAAACTTATTGATTATACCATTATTCTCTAACAAAGTCATCCAAGCATAGGTTCTTAACAAAAAGTTAATCCACATCGGCAACATAATAAAAATCATAAAGACCATTTGTTTACTTGCTTTTACCTTGGAAATAATGTAAGCAAACGGATAGCCAAGCAATAAGCAAAGAACGGTAGAAATCGCCGCCAGTTTAATGGATGATAAAAATACGGGTGTATACTCTCCGATATTTTTTAAGTTTTGAAGCGTAAAATGCCCATCGGTCGTGGTAAGTGAAAAATAGACTACCAGTGCCAATGGAATAACGGTAAATATAAGCATCCACACAATATAAGGTGCCGTTAAGCGTGAGAGTTTATTTTTTCTTCTTTTATTCATCGGCACTCTCCTCATCATCCCCAAACTTAATGTCGGAAATCTCTTCCATCTCATCACTAAAGGTACTGTAATCGCCGAACATACCCGAGTATTCACTCTTTTTCATGATGTGAAAAGCATCCGGCTCAATATATATACCGATATGGTCACCGACATAGGAAATATCCGTAGATTGAATCATCCATTTAAACCCGTTGACATCGGCAATAATTTCAAAATGCACACCTTTAAATGTCACGGCTGTCACGGTTGCCTGCAGCATACCTTTTTCGGGAGAAACCACATCCACATCTTCAGGGCGAATGACAACATCGACATTTTCGTTCTTTTCAAAGCCTTTATCAACACATTCAAATTCCACGCCGTCAAGCAACACACGGTAATCGTCTAACATCACACCGTCTATAATATTACTCTCACCGATAAAATCAGCCACAAAAGCATTAATCGGTTCATTGTAAATATCTTCAGGTGTACCGATTTGTTGAATAACGCCATTATCCATCACCACAACGGTATCGGACATCGAAAGGGCTTCCTCTTGGTCGTGCGTGACAAAAATAAAAGTGATACCGGTTTCACGCTGAATGTTTTTTAATTCCACCTGCATATCCTTGCGCAGTTTTAAATCTAACGCGGAAAGCGGTTCATCCAAAAGTAATACTTTAGGCTCATTAATCAGCGCTCTTGCAATCGCAACCCTTTGTTGTTGCCCACCGGAGAGATTGGCTACATTTCTGTTTTCAAAACCGGTCAAATTAACGGTTTTAAGCATTTTTGTGACTTTTTCATCAATTTCTTTTTCTTTAAAGCGTTTTACGCGCAAGCCGAACGCCACATTTTCATACACATTTAAGTGCGGAAATAAAGCATAGCGCTGAAAAATGGTGTTTACCTGCCTTTTATAAGGCGGAACACCTGTCATATCTTTCCCCTCAAACAGCACTTTGCCCTCACTCGGTTCCAAAAAACCAGCAATCAGGCGCAATGTAGTGGTTTTACCGCAACCGGACGGACCGAGCAATGTAATAAATTCTTTATCTTCTATATTTAAAGAGATATTATTTAACACTCTTTCACTGCCAAAATCAACAGATATATTTTCAAGAGAGATAACATTTTTATGATTCATTTCTTCCTCCTAAAGATATATAGTTATAATTACCCTGTCATAATAGAAAGCGTAATAAAAATATAATAATTTAAAAAAAAATAAATGTCAATATAAATATAATAATAAAAAAGAATTTATTTAGATATTGACTTTATTAGTGTGTTGTGTTAAAATAATTTGCGTTCCGAAATTGCGGGTGTAGTTCAATGGTAGAATCCCAGCCTTCCAAGCTGGTTGTGTGGGTTCGATTCCCATCACCCGCTCCAAAAAAAGATATGCGCTTGTAGCTCAGTTGGATAGAGCAACTGCCTTCTAAGCAGTGGGTCGGGGGTTCGAATCCCTCCAAGCGTGCCAAAATACGGTGGGGTTAGTTCAGTTGGTAGAGCGTCAGTTTGTGGCACTGAATGTCGTGGGTTCGAGTCCCATACTCCACCCCAAATATAGGGATATAGCCAAGTGGTAAGGCAACGGACTTTGACTCCGTCATCCGCTGGTTCGAACCCAGCTATCCCTGCCAAAGAGTCATTTGTAAAGCAAATGGCTCTTTTATTTTACTGCAATTTATATTGCAACTGTGAACAAAAGTGAACAACTATCGCGCAGCGATAACTGTTTACTTAGTAAACAACTGCAAAAAAAGCCCTCTGAAGGGGCGGCTGACATATAGAATATTTGCTGAAAATAGGCATCTTTTTCGCTATAACTTCAGAAAAAATCATCATTAGGCGTCAGCCTTAACGCTAATT
>CADBJA010000233.1 GCA_902794945.1 Oscillospiraceae bacterium | reverse complement strand
AGATTATATAAATTCATTTGCATAGTTTGAGAGGAGAATATTATGAAGAAAGTACTTGTTGCAGAAGACGAAGAAAGCATCCGCGAATTTATTGTTATTAACCTTACAAGAAGCGGATACACCGTAGAGCAGGCAGAAAACGGTATTGTTGCTCTCAAAAAATTCAAAGAGGATGAAAACGGTTTTTTTGCGCCCGAAGCGCGTGATGCATTGATAAAGGAATTAGAAAACAAAAATGCGGTACTTATCGGTTGCGGCATCGGCAAAGGCATTGGTGCAAGGGCTTTGTTGGAAACGGTGATGAAGCGTTATGAAGGCACCGTGCTTGTGGATGCGGATGGTATAAATCTGCTTGCCGAGAATATATATTTATTAGAGGAAAGAAAGGCAACAACCGTCTTGACACCGCACCTCGGTGAGTTCTCAAGGCTGATAGATAAGCCGATAGAAGATATCAAACGCAACCGTGTAAAGTATGCGAAACAGTTTACGCAATTGTATGTAAATACGGTTTTGGTACTTAAAGGCTATCATACAATTATTGCGAAAAACGGTGACATTCTTTACATCAATTCTACCGGCAACGCAGGGCTGGCACAGGCAGGCACGGGGGATGTTTTGGCAGGCTTAATCGGCGGCTTTGCCGCACAGGGCGTGTCGGCGCTCGGCAGTGCCGTTGCCGGCGCTTACATACACGGAGAAGCCGGTGATATTTGCGCCGAGGCACTCTCGCAACGCGGTATGCGTACCACGGATTTGATTGAATACCTTCCTTTCTCTCTGAAAAAATTTGAGGGATAGTGAGAATCGTTGTATCTTACCTTTATACTTTGGCAGGTAAGGTATCAGGCTTGCGCGTCCCTATAAGGGGATAGGCAGAGTGAAAAGAATAATAGCAGTTTTTTTACTTTCGGTTTTTGTGTTTTGCGGCGGTTGCGCGCATACGGCAAAACCGAAAGTTTCTGTTTTGCCCAAATGCAGGGGCACTATGATTATGCACGAAACCGCTTTCGGGGTGGAGATAGATTTTACCGCCACGCCGGAACAACTGATTATAAAAGCGGGGGAGAATGCTTTTGATACTTACTATACGTTTGAAAAAAACATCGTAACATTGCGTTATGATGAGATTGAAACCACGCTCGATTTAGCGGCACTGCCCGATACCAATACGGCAGGGTTAGTGTATAAACTGATGCACACACTCACCGAGGATAAAGTGCATTGGGAGAAAAACGGTAATCTTTACCATTTCGGCGGTACGCTCAACGGCACGGTTTTCAGCGGCGAATGTGATAAAAAAGGAAATATTATTTCGTTTGAAATTCCGTTTTATCAGTTATATTTTAAAACAAAGTGAATGAAATTTTTATTTTTTGTCAAGAATATTAGTGAATAAAAAAGGAAGTGATATTCTTGACAATCAAACGCGGAGAAATCTACTATGCGGATTTAAGTCCGGTGGTCGGTTCGGAACAGGGTGGATTACGACCGGTATTAATATTGCAAAACGATGTCGGCAATCTGCATAGCCCGACCGTGATTGCGGCGGCGATTACATCCAGGCAAACCAAGGCAAAACTGCCTACACATATTGAGATTACCGCTGCCGGCAGCGGTTTGCCGCAAGACAGTATGGTGTTGCTCGAACAAGTGCGTACCTTAGACAAAGCACGCTTAAAAGGCAAAACCGGTCAGGTGAGTTTGCGCGATATGTATAAAGTGAATCGTGCGCTCTCCGTTTCACTCGGCTTGCAGCCGGATACCATAAGAATATAGCCACCGCCAAAGCGGTGGCTAAACACTTATTTACGGGGATTTACAATCCCCGTAAATAAGTGTTTAATGAATGGTGAATAATGAATGATGAATAATTGCGGGCGACACATTCGCACTTGATTGTATTTGTTTGGGGTTAATCCAAATTTGGCTTAAATATGCGCAGAATAGATATTATCTTTCCATCTATCAAACGGGTGCGGGTGTCCCGCCCTCAATTATTCATTTAGCCGAGCATAACGGTAGTTATGCGAATGCCAAGGTTCTGACACTTTGTGGCAGGTTCTTATTCATCATTCGTTATTCATTAGAATTTAGCGGACTGACGCCGCTAAATTCTCCTCTGCCTGCGCGACTTTGAGCATAATGGCACACTCAATGCGCTTGCGGTGCAGTTCGCAACCAAATTCGTATACGCCGTTCACGGAACCCGTGGTGTGGTAGGCGTTGGCGGCGCACCCGCCCGAACAATAGAGTTTCGCAAAGCAATCTTTACACTCTTTATGGGAGTAGATGTTGCAGGCTTTAAACTGCTCTGCCACTTCCGGTGCGGTAATGCCGGTATCGAGTGTACCGAGCAGAAAATCTTTATCGCCCACAAATTGGTGGCATGGGTATAATTCACCACTCGGTGTCACTGCCATGTATTCCGTACCCACGCCGCAACCGCTGATGCGCTTAACGATACACGGGCCCGCATCGAGATCAATCATATAGTGGTAAAAGGTGAAGCCGTTGCCGGCGCGGTAGCGTTTTAACATTTCATTTGCCAAAACTTCGTACTGCTCTTTTAATACGGGCAAATCACTTTCCTGCAATGCCCACGGCGTTTCGGGGGCACTGACAACCGGTTCTACCGAGAGCTCACGGAAACCTAAATCCGCCATATGGATTAAATCAGCCGCAAAGTCGGTGTTAAAATGGGTGTATGTGCCACGTATATAGTAATCTTTTTGCCCTCTGGCATCGGCAAATTTTTTGAATTTATTAACGATTAAATCATATGAACCGCCGCCGGCAGGCGTTTTGCGCAGGTAGTCGTGCACGGCTTTTCTACCGTCAAGCGAGAGCACCACATTGCTCATTTCTTTATTGCAAAAATCTATCACTTCATCCGTTACGAGTAAACCGTTGGTGGTTAGGGTAAAGCGGAAGTTTTTGTT
>CADBJA010000232.1 GCA_902794945.1 Oscillospiraceae bacterium | reverse complement strand
GGAGGGATTGTTTTATCAATCGGGTGCGGGTGTCCCGCCCTTCACTCTTATCTCTTATTTTTTATTTCTTATTTTGCGAACGCAGTGAGCAGATAAATTCTAATTTAGCCACCGCAAGGGTGGCGTAAATTAGAATTTTGCCAAATTAACACAATTTTTTTGTTTTCAAACACGATAAGTTGTAAAAAAGTACAAAAATCGAAAAATGTCAAAATAAATGTTTACAAAACGGTTAAAAGATGTTAAGATAACAAAGATGAAACAAGTGTGTTTCACCGTTTTAAAGGCGGCACAGAGAGGTCGATAAACGTAGAGTTATTTTGATATCTGTAACCATATCTATGTACTATCGCCCTGCCATAGCCGCAGGGCTTATTTTTTTGAAAGGAGGCAAGGTTTGGTGAAAGAGATTTTGAACGAAAAATCCACCCGCAGCACTTTAATGCGCTTATCGTATGAAATTGTCGAAAAGAACCAAAATGCCGATTGCATTTGCATTGTCGGTATTCGCCGCAGAGGGGCTGCCATCGCCAAAATCATTGCCGAAAATATTAAAAAAATAGGTGAGTGTGAGGTGTTGTGCGGCGAGGTAGATGTTTCCCTTTACCGTGATGATCTCTCTTCTATCAAAGACCAACCCATCGTCAACGAAACGGCAATTGATTTTTCCGTGGAGGAAAAAATTGTTGTTTTGGTTGACGATGTTTTATTTACCGGCAGAACCGCCCGCGCCGCGATGGATGCGGTCATAGCGCTCGGCAGACCGGCAAAAATCCAGTTATGTGAATTGGTTGACAGAGGGCACCGGGAACTGCCGATACGCGCCGACTTTGTAGGCAAAAATGTGCCGACAAGTATGGATGAAATCATCAGCGTAAAAATGCCCGAGTATGACGGCGGGCAAATGAGCGTGAATATTGAGCGTAAATAACACGCAAGTGTTAATATAAAGAGTGAAAAATTAGGAGGAAAAAAGAAATGAAACTTACTTACAACATTCAAGACAAGCCGAAATTCGGCAGTTTGCTTGTGTTTGCTTTCCAGCAGTTACTTGCTATTTTGGCAGCCACTATTGTAGTGCCGATGATTGTTAACGGAAATACTGCAGAATTGGGAGAAGGATTTGCTTCCAATATGTCGCAGTCTGCTGCATTATTTGGTGCAGGTATCGGTACCATCGTATACTTACTGTTTACAAAATTTAAGAGTCCCGTATTCCTTGGTTCGTCCTTCGCGTTTTTGGGGTCCATGGCTGCGGCGTTTGCCGGTGGCATTGCTGCCTCCAGAGGTTACCTTGGTTTGATTATCGGTGCGGTAATGGCAGGACTTGTATATGTCGTGATTGCTATTATTGTTAAATTTGCAGGTGTAAAATGGATTAACAAGTTAATGCCCGCAGTGGTAATCGGTCCCACCGTATCTATTATTGGTCTTTCACTTTCCGTTAATGCCGTTAAGGATGCTGTTGACGCTACCAGCGGAACAACGGTTTTTGACCCGGCACTGAGTGCTTACACCATGAATACACACGCTTGGGTGTATTTTATTTGTGCACTTGTGACTCTCTTTGTAGTCATTATCTGTTCCGTATTCGGTAAGAAGATGATGAAACTTATCCCGTTTGTAATCGGTATTGTTGCCGGCTATTTGGTGGCTCTTATCTTTACTTTAATCGGTATGAAAACCGGTAATGATGTTCTGAAAGTTATCGATTTTTCCGGCTTTTCCAATATGCAGTGGTATCCCGATTTCACATTTTTGCAAATAAAAGACGGGTTTAAACTTTTGAATGCAAAATATATTGCTACTCTTGCAGTTGCCTACATTCCGGTAGCGTTTGTTGTATTTGCAGAGCATATTGCAGATCATAAGAACCTTTCTTCTATCATCGGCAAAGACTTGCTTGAAGAACCCGGTCTCCACAGAACCCTTCTCGGTGACGGTATCGGCTCTATGGTTGGTGCTGTGTTTGGCGGTTGCCCGAATACCACTTACGGTGAGAGTATCGGTTGTGTAGCCATTACCGGTAATGCTTCTGTAGTGACCATTCTTGCAACAGCAATTTTGGCAATTGTAGCTTCTTTCTTCGCACCGTTTGTTACATTCTTGGCAACGATTCCGAGTTGTGTAATGGGTGGCGTATGTATCACATTGTACGGTTTTATTGCAGTATCCGGTTTGAAGATGATTCAAAAGGTAAATCTGGATGAAAACAAAAACCTCTTTGTGGTTTCTGTTATCTTGATTGCCGGCGTTGGCGGTCTGGCACTGGGTATCAATGGTATCAAGTTGACCTCAATTGCTTGTGCATTGATCCTCGGTATCATCACTAATTTGATTGTTTCCAAAAAAAAGGATGATGTTAACGAAGATGTCAAAGAGGATGCAGAGTAATTTTCCGACTAATTGAAAATACACCCGTGTGCAATGCATACGGGTTTTTTCTTTTTTGTATTGATGTATTCGGCATTTTCGTTTATAATATGAGGTAACAAAGGTGAAATGTGAGGGTAAGCGATGGGGGATGCGTCAATTCACGCCGGTCATAGAAAACGCTTAAAGCAGGCGATGTTGGATTCGAATTTTAACGGTATGAGCGATATTAACTTGTTGGAGGCGTTGCTATTTTATTCCATTTCAAGAAGCAATACCAACGAAACCGCTCATAAACTTCTGCAAGCATTCGGCTCTATTGATGCCGTATTTGAAGCAGATTATGAAGATTTGCTGTTGGTAGACGGCATTGGTGAAAACTCGGCATTTCTCATAAAACTTGTCAATAAAACGAGAAAGAAAATGGAATCTCCCAAAAAGGGCAGTATTGTAGGCGGTACCACCGGTGCCGCAGAGTGCTTTCGCCCGTATTTTTTGGCGGAAAAGAATGAAAAAATGCCGCTACCCGAAGGCAGCGGCATTTTTCTTGTCACAGTGAAGAAACCGGTGATCAATCCCACTCGTAAGGC
>CADBJA010000231.1 GCA_902794945.1 Oscillospiraceae bacterium | reverse complement strand
CAAATAGGCATTTAACCCCTTGCCGGTTCTGCATTCCACGGCAAGGGCATAAATGCCCTGTTTTTTATAATATTCTATCCATTTGGCAGTGGCGTTTTCATCGGCATAATCGGCTTTGTTGAGCAAAATAATGCGCGGTTTGCCGCTAATGATGCTGTCAATCTCCGGATTTTTGGAAGACTCCGGCAATCTGGCATCTCTTATTTCCGTAACGGCATCTACCAACTTTAACGCTTCACCGATTTTGCGGCGCGTTTTCGCCATATGCCCCGGAAACCACTGCACGGTTGTTTTAATTGAATCTGCCATATTTACCTAAATTTTAAATTTACCGAAAGGTAATACTCTAAACTTTGCTTCACCGATGATGTAGCGCACATCAATATCACCGATGCCGGAATCACGGCAATCCCAACTCTCATTGCGGTTATCACCCATACAGAACACGCAACCGTCTTTCACCGTGTGCGGGAACTGCACATCAAAACTTCTGTAAGTGGGGGCAGCGATATAATCTTCTTGCAGCACTTCACCGTCTACCTTTACCTCGCCGGTATCAAAATTAATATCGACGACTTGCCCTTCTGTGGCAATGACTCGCTTGATGAGCGGTTCATTGGCGGCGGTCGGTTGGGTAATAACGACAATGTCGCCTTGTTCCGGCTGATATTTTATGTTAGAGAGCACAAGCCAATCTCCGTTTTGCAGTGTGGGCTCCATCGACTCGCCGACAACGCCGGACACGCGAAAGCAAAAGGTAAAAATAAGAAAAATGATAATGAGCGCTTGCACAATTACTTCAACGATATCAAGAACACCCGCTACAAGGGAATTCTTCTTTTTATTTTCAGCCATAACAATCTCCTTATGCGCCATGACAGGGGTTTGCCCTCTCGGCAGCAATATCTGTTATCATTCTAATCAGGTCTAACAAAAACGGGATGCAAGAATGCATCCCCTTTTCGTTACCTTTGGGTGCTGAAATAACCGCATTTAAAATTACATCAGCACGCTTTGTTGCATTAAAGTGCCTGCTTAACTTTAGCAGCCTTACCAACTCTGTCACGAAGATAGTAGAGTTTGGAACGGCGCACCTTACCGCGGCGAACTACTTTAATGCTGTCAACATTGGGTGAATGGAGCGGGAACACTCTTTCAACACCAACGCCGTAGGATACACGACGCACTGTGAAGGTTTCGGAAACACCGCTGCCTTTTTTGGCAATCACTGTGCCTTCGAAAGCCTGCAGTCTTGAGCGTGAGCCTTCAGTGATTCTAACATCAATACGAATGGTATCACCGATGTTGAACTGAGGCACTTCCTTTTTGCAGGAATCTGCTGACATCATCTTTAAAGCATCCATCTGTTTTTCCTCCCATATTCAGGCGTTCGTACGCACACGCGCAGAGGACTCGCCTTTTTAGCGCCCTACGGGCACTAACCGCACCGAGAAATACCCTCGGCGGAACTTAAATGCTATGCTGTATTTATGAAAATTCAAAAATATAGCCTGTATATATTATCATACGCTTTTAAAATAATCAAGTATTTTTTGAAATTATTTAAAATATCTGTACTGTTCGTTCACAACACAGTGTTTTACAATATTTCTTGCCTCGTATGAAAAAGATGCCGCCTTTTCAAGACTGCCGGCAAAAGCAAACACATTTAATGTATTATTTTGTTCGGCAGTGGCAAGGATTTTGAGAGAAAACCCGTTTTCCGTTTCGTGCAGTGCGTAAGTAATCACATTGGGCAGAATATCCACATCTTCTTCCGCTTTTTTTCTGCCGTGTTTGACTTTCTTTTTCACATATAAGGCATCACCGTTTAACACTTTTTCGGTTGCCGACATAGCCTGTGCCGTCTGTTCGATCTCATACACGAGTTCATACACGGCGGCATAGATGTCACTCGCTTTCATCTGCGGCTCGTGCACGCGCAAAATCTCAATCCCATCGGGCAAAACGGCATTTAAGCGCTTTTTGAGTTCGGCGTTTGAAAAGTTATCATCCAACAGCCGTATGTCTACACTTTCACACTTGCTCTCTACACCGAGAGGGAGGGTTTGCGCATACTTAAAATAGGGCTTCGGGTTATACCCTTCCGTAAACCATAAGGGAATTTCGGCACGGCGCACCGCCCTGAAAAACACACGGTTTAAATCTAAATGAGAGATGTATTTGGCATTGCGAAATTTTGTATAATCAAGCCTTACTTCGCGCATGGCACACACCTCCCGACAATTTATCGGCACCGCAGGCGGCGCACTTTAAGCGGCAATGAGGGCTGGTAACACTCTCGTGTGCCTTTTTATTCTCGCTAATTAGGTATTCTTTGCGAATACTGTAGTCAATATGGTCCCACGGCAGCACTTCTTCAAACGGGATTTTACGGTTGGCGTAAAATTTCGGGTCAACCCCGCAGGCTTCAAACGCGTGTTGCCACCCTTCGAAGTTAAAATGCTCATCCCACGAATCAAATTTACAACCGTTTTCAAACGCTTTTAAAACCACATCACACAATTTGCGTGAACCTTTGGCAAGCACCGCTTCAATGAGGGTATCGGTTGAATTATTGTACGAAATAGAAACTTTTTTAGACTTGTTGGCGGCAAGCAAAACATTCTTTTTTCTTTCAAGCGTTTCGCTGTCATCCGCCGCTTCCCACTGAAACGGGGTAAACGGTTTCGGGATGAAGGAAGCACAACTGACATTGATGCTCACGCCTTTGCCCTTCGGCTTGTCCGGAATGGAATAGAACAAATTGGCCACCTTATCTGCAAGGGCGGAAATACCGGCAACATCTTCATCCGTTTCGGTCGGCAGCCCCATCATAAAGTAAAGTTTTACAAGGCTCCACCCGCCTTGAAATGCCTTGCGGCAGGTGTTCATTAATTCTTCTTCCGTCACATTTTTATTAATAGCATCACGAAGCCTTTGTGTACCGGCTTCCGGTGCAAAGGTCAAGCCGCT
>CADBJA010000230.1 GCA_902794945.1 Oscillospiraceae bacterium | reverse complement strand
ATTAAATCCAAACTAATACAATCAAGTGCGAATGTGTCGCCCAATCGCTAACCGCTAACTGCTGCCTGCTATCTGCTTAAATTCTAATTTAGCCACCGCGAGGGTGGCGTAAATTAGAATTTACTCTTGCGCCAACTTCTGATACCCGTCTTTCACCCAGCCGATTTTTTTGAACAGCAGGTGGAACAAAAGTGAGAGCACTGCCGGTGCCACCACGTGCATTATCACAATCTCTAAAATAATTTGCCAAGTGGGCATGGTGCCTTTCATCGCATCCCAAGTGCCGAACTGCCCCACAAGACCGCTTGTGCCCATACCGGCACCGACCGGGGTGCACTGCATTTTGAGCACGCAGGTGCTGATGGGACCGAGCACCGCGCCCGCGAGGGTGGGGGCGAGCAAAATTTGCGGGTGTTTCATAATATTGCCCACCTGCAACATACTGGTGCCGATGCCTTGTGAGATTAAGCCGCCGACCTTGTTATCTTTAAAACTTGCCACGGCAAAGCCTATCATCTGTGCCGAGCAGCCGACCACTGCCGCGCCGCCGGCAAGCCCGGAGAGCCCTATCATAATGCACAGCGCCGCCGAAGAGATGGGTGCGGTGAGGGCAAGCCCTACCACTACGGCGATGATGATGCCCATCGGCAACGGGTGCAACTCGGTTGCAAAGTTTAAGAAAGTGCCAATCTCCGTCATCACCCACGAAATGCCGGGACCTACAAATTTGCCCACAAGCCCGCCTGCCACAATGGTGACAAACGGCACTAATATAATATCAATTTTGGTTTTACCGGCAACCAAGCCGCCGAGTTCCGCCGCTACCGTGACTGCCACGAACGCACCGGCGGGACCGCCGAGGGCATAGGCAAACGCGCCGACCGCGACGCTTGAAAAAATCACGAGCGGTTTATGCTTTAAGCCGTAGGCAATGGCAGCGCCGATTGCCGCGCCGATAACGGGGCTCGATGCGCCGAGCACCGCAATATCTACCCCGCTGTCGTTTTTGCCGAATACAAAAGTAGAGGCATAGGCAAAAAACTCACAGTGAGGAATCCGCCCCAACTGTTGTAAAATCAAACCAATGATTAAGGATGCAAATAAGCCGAGCGCCATAGCGGACATACCGTCTACAAAATAGCGCTTTAAGTACTTTTTGAGTGTTTTCATAACTAACTCCCCATACTAAGGTATTTTAATTATACCATTTATTTGAAATTGCACAATATATAAATTGAATAATATTTATTCTTTATGCAGGGCATTTATTGACTTTAAAAGCAATTTAATATATTATATTTAAGTAAATTTTTATTGAAGAGGTATTTCCCAATGAAAAATGATGTAAAAAGTTTTGATAAAATTGTTGCCCTGTGTAAAAACAGAGGCTTTGTATACCCCGGCAGTGAAATCTACGGCGGTCTCTCCAACACGTGGGACTACGGTCCGTTAGGTGTGGAGTTAAAAGAGAATATTAAGCGCGCGTGGCGTAAAAAGTTTATTCAAGAAAATAAACTCAATGTCGGCTTGGATTCCGCGATTTTAATGAACCCGCAAACTTGGGTGGCGTCCGGTCACCTCGGCGGTTTCTCCGACCCGTTGATGGACTGTTGCGAGTGTAAAACCCGCCACAGAGCGGATGACCTTATTGAAGCGTTTGACGGTACGAATGTTGCCGGTTGGTCCAACGAGCAGATGACGGAATATATTAAAGAAAAGAACATCCCCTGCCCGAACTGCGGCGCACACAATTTCACCGATATTCGCCAATTTAATTTGATGTTTAAAACATTTCAGGGTGTAACCGAAAACACGAAGAGCGAAATTTACCTCCGCCCCGAAACGGCACAGGGTATTTTTGTGAACTTTGCGAATGTGCAGCGCACCACCCGCAAAAAAATTCCGTTCGGTATTGCACAGGTGGGTAAATCCTTCCGTAACGAAATCACCCCCGGTAAATTCATTTTCCGCGTGCGTGAGTTTGAGCAGATGGAACTTGAATTTTTCTGTGCCCCCGGCACCGACCTGGAGTGGTTTGAATACTGGCGTGCCTTCTGCCGTGATTGGTTATATTCGTTAGGTTTCAAGGCAGAGAACCTGCGCTTGCGTGACCACGACCCGAAAGAACTTGCTTTCTACTCGAAAGCGACAACGGACTTTGAATACCTCTTCCCCTTCGGCTGGGGCGAGCTGTGGGGCATTGCCGACAGAACGGACTATGACCTCGGCAGGCACATTGAAACGAGCGGCAAGAGTTTGGAATACTTTGACCAAACCACCGGTGAAAAATACATTCCGTATGTTATTGAGCCGTCCCTCGGTGTAGAGAGGCTCTTCCTCGCGACCGTAACAGAGGCGTATGACGAAGAAGTGATTGACGAGGCGAAGAACGATACCCGCGTGGTACTGCACCTGCACCCGGCACTTGCACCGTTTAAAGCGTGTGTATTACCGCTGTCCAAAAAACTGAACGAGCAGGCAGGCAAGGTGTTTGAAGACCTCGCAGCCGATTTTAATGTGGATTATGACGATGCCGGCTCTATCGGTAAAAGATACCGCCGTCAGGATGAAATCGGCACCCCGTTTTGCATCACTTACGATTTTGAAAGTGAAGAAGACGGCTGCGTGACCGTGCGTGACAGAGATACCATGGAGCAGGTCAGACTGCCCATTAGCGAATTAAAGGCATATATCAGCGAAAAAATCAAATTTTAAGAAATAGAGATTATGCTTATGCAATATTATATTTGGTATGCAGGTGAGGTTTTTAAGGAAGTGGCGGCAAAATACTCCCTTGAATTCGTCATTATGTTAATCGGACTTGCCGTTTTAGGCGTTTTGTTGGGGATTTTCACCCTCGCAGGCTTTTGGGGCATTTTTAACAAAACCGGTGAGAAGGGGTGGAAAGTGCTCATCCCCTTCTACAACCTGTATATGCTTGTAAAAATATCCGAACAAAACGGTATAAAATTTTTGCTGTTTTTGGTGCCGATTGTCAACC
>CADBJA010000229.1 GCA_902794945.1 Oscillospiraceae bacterium | reverse complement strand
CTTCTACCACTCATCTGATTGCAAAGAAAACAAATATTTATAATTTTTGTGTTATATTAAATTATTTATGATTTCACGGTTTTAGGAAAAGAGAATTTGTCGAAGCAAAAAACAAAAAAATGAAAGTGACAAAATATACGCATTTGTATTATAAAATCATACCGTTTTCAAAATCGGTAAAAATCCGCTTGAATAAAGAAAAAACAGGCAGCATAAAAATGATTTATACAAAATAATGCTAAAAGGAGAAAGTGATGGCACTCTACCATTCCGCGGCAGAACTCATCGGGCATACCCCGCTCTTACAAGCCGCACAGTTTCAAAACGCATTAAACTTAAAAGCAAATATTTTTGCAAAGTTAGAATATATAAATCCCACCGGTTCGGTAAAAGACCGTGTGGCAAAAGAAATTATAGAAGATGCCGAGCGCAGCGGCAAATTACAGCCCGGCGCGGTGATTATTGAGCCGACGAGCGGTAACACCGGCATCGGTTTGGCTTCACTCGCCGCCGCAAGAGGGTACAAAGCCGTGATTGTGATGCCGGAGAGTATGAGCATCGAGCGCCGCAATATCATTAAAGCATACGGGGCAGAGATTGTATTAACGCCTGCCGCCCTCGGCATGCAGGGTGCTATTGATAAAGCAGAACAAATCCAAAAACAAACCCCCGGCGCTATCATTGCCGGTCAATTTGTGAACCCTGCCAACCCGACAGCACACAAAAAGACCACCGGTCCCGAAATATGGAACGATTTAGAGGGAAAGGTCGATATTTTTGTGGCAGGTGTCGGCACCGGCGGCACACTCACCGGGACCGGGGAGTATTTAAAAGAAAAAAATCCGGCGGTGCAGGTCATTGCCGTAGAGCCTGCAACCTCGCCCGTACTCAGTGAAGGGCACGGCGGTGCGCACGGTATTCAGGGTATCGGCGCAGGGTTTATTCCGCAAACACTCAACACCGCGGTGTATGATGAAGTCGTTACCGTGAGTGATGCGGATGCTTTCCGCTTTGCAAAACAATTTGCCGCAAGCGAGGGGCTGCTCGTCGGCATTTCTGCCGGGGCGGCGTTGTGTGCGGCGGTGCGCCTTGCCGCGCGTGAAGAAAATCAGGGTAAAAATATTGCCGTCATTTTGCCCGACAGTGCCGACAGGTACTATTCGACCGCTCTTTTCGGTGAATAAGTCAATACCGTAAAATAAAAAAGCAAAATTTCAAATATTGGGGGAAATATGAGTAATAGAAGAACCATCGTCTTAATACTCGTATGTGTGTTTGCGGCGGCAGCTGCCATCGGGGCAATTTTTATCGCCGCAAATAAAAAAGAAGAAAAAAAGAACACAACAAATGAATTAACAAGTGAAGTGATTACAGAATACACCACCGGTGAAAATAGTCATAAGGCGATTAAGGTTGCCTGTGTGGGTGACAGTATTACCTACGGCTACGGGCTTGTGAGCAGAGATGAAGATGCCTACCCCGCCGTGTTGCAACACTTGCTTGGGAATGAGTATGAGGTCATTAACTTCGGTTTAAGCGGCAGAACCGCGCAACTCTCTGCCGATAAGCCGTATGCAATGGAAGATTATTTTGAAAAAAGCAAACAGTTTGCACCGAATATCGTTATACTGATGCTCGGCACGAACGATACCAAAAAGATTAACTGGAACAGAACACAGTTTGTCAACGATTACCGCTACTTGTTAGACGCTTACCTGTCGTTACCGAGTCAGCCGAAAGTATATGTGATGTTACCGCCGCCGCTGTTTAATATGGCGGATAAGCCGACCTACCCGAATGAAAATGTGTTAAAAACACAAACCATTCCGTTAACAAAAGTTATTGCAAAGCAAAAAAATTTGCCGGTAATTGATTTGTATACGGCATTTACCAACAAACCCTATTTACTTTTGGACGGGTGCCACCCGAATGAAGTGGGAGCCGAGGCAATTGCAAAACTCGTGTATAACCAAATCAAAAAGAATTAGCATTAGGAAATGCAGGTAAAAGTATGAAGAAAAAAATAATCATTATTTCAGTAAGTACCATCGCGGCAGCGCTTCTCATCGGCGCCGCCGTATGCCTTATTTTAGCAAATAAAGGCTTGCTCAGTGCATACCACCCGCAGGCGCAGGCAAAAGAAGGGCAAATGAAAATTGCCTGCGTGGGGGACAGTATCACCTACGGTTTCGGCATAGACGGGTGGAAGAGGAAAAATTACCCCGCGCAACTGCAAACGATGTTGGGGGACGGATTTTGTGTGAATAATTACGGTTATTCCGGCAGAACGGCGCAAAGCACGGGCGACAGACCGTATGTAAATGAAAAATCATATGCGCAAAGCAAAGCCTTTCAGCCGAATATCGTTATTTTTATGCTCGGTTCCAACGATTCCAAAGCCTATAACTGGAATAAAGAGAATTTTGTGAAAGAGTATAAAGCCCTTGTGGAAAGTTATGTGAATTTAGAGAGCAAACCCACCGTGTATCTTATGGCACCGCCACCGGTGTTTGCGGTAGACGGTAAGGTGAAATATGATATTGAACAAGAAACGATTGCAGACGAGATTGTGCCGCTCACCAAAGAGATTGCCGAAGAATTGCAATTAGAGTGTATTGATTTGTATGCACTTTTTGAGGGCAAAGAAAACCTGTTTTCGGACGGTTGCCACCCCAACGCGGCAGGTGCAAAGATTATTGCCGATACGGTGAGAATGCAGATATCGAAAGATTTAGTCAAATAAGGCTTTGCGAGGCAAAGCCTTTTTTGTTTAAATCAGTAGTCAGCAGTCGGCAGTCGGCGGTCGGCGGTCGGCAAGCCGATAGTTGCAAACCTTGTTTGCATCTGTTTTTCTTTCACTGTGAGGCAAGACAGAGGAACTCTGCATGAATTTCTTTCACACACAACAGATGAAAGTTATCGGGAGGGCACGGAGACCCTCCCCTACAAAATAGAGCGAAGCGATACCGGGGTCCCCGAAAAGTATTGCGCAGCAAACTTTTTGGGGAGAGGAGAAACAAATGT
>CADBJA010000228.1 GCA_902794945.1 Oscillospiraceae bacterium | reverse complement strand
AAAAAAAGCGGTAATTGTAGAGAGTATGATTGCTCTCGTTGGCGGCATCATCGTTTGCCTCGGCTACAATAAATTCTATTTTGAACTGCACTTGCCCAATATGCCCGAGGGCGGTACCGGTCAAATATTAGATATTCTCGATTACATCTCTAACTCGGCATTGATGCCGATTGTGGCAATCGCCACCTGTATTTTAATCGGTTGGTTTACAGGTCCGAAAATGATTATTGATGAGGTTGAAAAAACCGGGCATAAAATGACAAGAAAACATATGTTTACGGTCATTGTAAAGTTTTTAGCACCGGTTTTAATGTTTGTTTTATTCTTAAAGAGTATCGGTGTACTGACGATTATATAAAAAAAGTGAGGCGTTTGCCTCACTTTTTTTAGTCAACAGTTAACAGTTAACAGTTTACGGAGTTTCATCTAAAACCGCGATTGCTCTTTTTTGTGACAGTTGTCTGAAGATTTTGAACACTTGCTGAAACATCGTGAATATGGGCTGAAACTTCACCTGAAACGGTTGAAAATTGCAAAAAAGGGGATATACTAAAATTGTAAACCGAAAACCAAAGTGAATTCCCGAAAGAAGGTAGCATGATGAAAAAGATGAAAAAAATAACGGCAATCGTTTTATCCCTTATGTTATGTATTACCCCGTTTTTTGTAAGTGCATTCGCGGCAGGTCCCGGGGCACCTCCCGGTAGCGGGGGCGGCAGCAGTTCGCCAACCTTTTCGGGTAAGACCACGCTGACTTCTTCTACAAATAAAAGCGGTGTGAGTTACACTTCAAAAACCGGCAGTGAAAATGCGTTGCTCGCATCAGGCGGTACTTCTACACTCAAAAATATTACCGTAAACAAAACGGGGGATGCGAGTGATGAAAATGCCGATTTTTACGGCACCAACGCCGCCGTGCTTGCCTATAACGGGGCGACACTTAACATCAGTGGTGCGAAAGTAACGACTGCGGCTGCACACGCAAACGGTGTATTCGCTTATGAAAACGGTACGATAAACATTTCCGATTCCACCATTAAAACCACCGGTAACAATTCCGGTGCGGTTATGGTCACCGGCGGCGGTACACTCACCGCTACAAATGTGAGCGCCGAAACGGACGGTAACTCCTCGGCACCCATTCGTTCCGACCGTGGTGGCGGCACCCTTACCGTGAACGGCGGTTCTTACACGGCAAACGGCAAAGGGTCCCCGGCAATGTACTCCACGGCAGATATTACCGTGAATAATGCCACACTAAACTCTACCTCGGCAGAGGGCGTTGTGATTGAGGGCTCCAATTCCGTTACACTCAATAATACCACGTTGACCGATAACAACACTTCGCTCAACGGCAATTCCGAAACCTATAAAAACATTTTCATTTATCAGTCCATGTCGGGCGATGCAAGCGAGGGTACAGGTACATTTAACGCGACCGACTCTACCATTACCACGAAAAACGGTGACACTTTCTTTGTGACCAATACCACGGCAGTGATTAATCTGACAAATAATAAGATAACCAATACCGACAGTGAAGGCGCACTCATCCGTATTCAAAGCGGTAAGTGGGGCAACAGCGGCTCTAACGGCGGTACGGTTACTTTAAATGCAAGCAAACAGACATTAAACGGTGATGTGATAGCCGACAGTATTTCATCCTTGGCACTGACGATGAGTGAAGGCAGCACCTATACCGGCACGGTTAATGCGGATGACAGTGCAAAAAACATCACCCTCAAATTAGATGCTTCTTCTACCATCACTCTGACCGGTGACAGCTATATTACAAGCCTTGAAAATGAAAGCAGCGATAATGCCAATATCAATTTAAACGGGCATACACTCTATGTAAACGGCAAGGCGATTACTTCCACCGCTTATCAGGAAAGCAAAACGGTGAGTGAAAGTACCACAACTGCAACCACCACGGCGGCAGAGGCGCAAGCCGAAACCACCGGCACCGAAAGTAACACCTTGACCTATGTGATTATCGGCGTGTTGGCGGCAGCAGCCGTAGCGGTAGTGATCACATTCGTGGTTGTAAAAACAAGAAAAAACGCTAAAAAGAATATTGTCGGTGACAGTAGCGAAAATAAAAAAGAACCATAATGAATGTAATAATCCTGAAGGCATATGCTTTCGGGATTGTTACTCATTTAGTATTTTCTTTAATGGAATATCGTGTGCCTCGTGCGGTAATGGAATAGGGGATAGTTGTTCTTTAAAACAAATGCCGATGGTATCCCCTTGAAACTGCTTTAAATACCTGTCATAATACCCGCCGCCGAACCCGAGGCGATAGTTTTCTTTATCTGCTGCAAGTAACGGTACGAGGATTAAATCAATTTGCGCGGGGAAAATCAAGTCACCATCAGCCGGCTCTAAAATACCAAAAGCACCGGAGGTGAATTTTGTTTGCGGTGTAACGGCATAAAACTGCATTTCACCGCTTTTTATTTTCGGCAGGCAAACGGTTTTACCGTCTGCAAAAGCGTTTTGTATCATACCGGCGGTGCTTACTTCATCGGGCAGGGAAGCATAAAAGGCTATTACGCCCGCTGTATGGTATTCCGGCGTGTTTTTAAGCCTTCGGCGTATCAATTCACTCTTTTCGGTTTTGCCGTTAATATTACGCCGTATTCGCTTATATTCGCTTCTTAATTCCACTTTTGTTTTCATCATATATTAATTATAATATTTTATACTATATTAATCAAGACAAATACCTTTTTGTCAGTTGCGCATTTCATGCGCAGTTGCAAACATTGGTTGCAGTTATTCACTATCGTTCATAGTTACGCTTCGCGTAGTTAACTGCAGGCTTTGCCTGCAACTGTGAGCAATGCGAACAACTGCGAGTAAAACGAGCAACTGTAAATAAAAAATAATCCCTCCAGCCGGAGGGACTATTTCTTATTTACTTTTCTTCGCGGCTTTCGCTGCTTTCTTTTCTAATTTTCTTTGTTTTTTAGCGGCTTTTCTCGCTGCCTTTAATTCCTTTTTGCGGGCTTTGGCGGCGGCTTT
>CADBJA010000227.1 GCA_902794945.1 Oscillospiraceae bacterium | reverse complement strand
CATATTGGCAAAGCCAATACTTCATATGCCGCAGGCATACTTCATAGTGAAACTACTTCATTTGCGCATAGCGCAAACTTCATTCGCGAAAGTGTTATCTTTCGCGCTGCCTCGCCCACCATTCTTCTTTCTTCTTTCGGGCGGATGGTATCCGCCCCTACTTGTGCCTTGTGCCTTATGCCTTAAAAAAGTGAGCCTACTTGTTACAATTTGATTACGATATTCAAAAACAGATTGCATTTAGTTTATAAACTATTTATAATAATTTAATTAGAAAATTGTTATTAAAGGATAATTAAATGAACGAAAAATCGTTTGGAAAGAAAATAGGTGAAGCCTTTAAGCAAACCGATTTGTTTTTGCTGTTTTTGTGTTTAATCGCATCTACTTACGGTATGCTTTTGGTATACAGCGCCACAAAAAACACACTGGTTGAGGGGCAGATTATTTCATCCGAATTCAAATCCATGCTTGTGGCAATCCCCATTGGCGTGGTCGGTGCCATCATTTTATCATACATTAATTATGATTATTTTGTAAAATTTTTTTGGGCGATCGGTGCCATAGGATTAATACTGATGGTAGTCACCATCTTTTTTGGCGTGGCACCCGATGCAAGGCAAGACTCGAGATGTTGGCTGAAAATTACGAACAGTTTTTATTTTCAACCCTCCGAAGTGGTAAAAATCGCTTTTATTGTTACCTTTGCCGTACATTTAGATGCGGTGAAAGATAACATTAATTCCATTAAAAATGTAGCACTGCTTGCGGTGCATGCCGTTGTACCGGTAGCACTGGTTATGATTACTGGTGATGACGGTTCGGCACTTGTGTTTGCGCTTATCATCCTCGGTATGCTCATTGCCGCAGGGCTACACTGGAGTTACTTTTTAGTGGGCGGGCTCGGCGTTGCCGCAGCACTTCCCCTCGCCTGGGCTACGGGATTAATTAAAGATTTCCAAAAGAGCAGGTTTTTAGCGCTGATTTATTATGATTCCGAAGAATATGCCCGTGATGCCGCTTACCAACAAAACCAAGCCATTAATGCAATGGGTTCCGGCAAAGTGACCGGCAAGGGTTTGTTTAACGGCTCTTATGTGCAAAACGCCGCAATCCCCGAAGCAAAGAATGATATGGTGCTTTCGGTTGCCGGTGAAGAATTGGGCTTTTTAGGGGCTATCGCCGTATTGGTTGTGATTGCCATTATCGTCATTAAAATTATGCTCAATGCCAAAGCCGCGAAAGACCCGCACGGCTACTTTATTGATATGGGTATTGCCTCTATGATTATCGGTCAAACACTCATTAATGTGGGTATGTGCTTACGAATGCTTCCGGTTATCGGTATCACCCTCCCCTTCTTTAGCGCGGGTGGCAGTTCCAACTTAGCGGTGTACCTTGCCATCGGAGTGGTAATGAGTGTGTACCGTCAATCAAAAAAAGCGGAGGAATACACATTCTCCCCCGCAAATGTATTAAAGTTTACTTAAATGTTTAAATAACGGAATGACCGGGTAAGTCATTCCGTTATTTTTTACTTCTTTAACTTTTCAATGAATTCTTTGTCGGGGGTAACATACACGGTTTTATAATCGGTATAAAACACTCTACCCGGTATTTTTGAGGGCTGTCGCTTAACAAATTTAATAAACGTGTAATCGACCGGAACGGTGGATGACTCGCGCGCTTTTGAGTAGTAAGCACAAATGCCCGCCGCTTCTATCAAATCCGCTTCCCCCGCCTGCTCGCCTTTTGTCATCAGCACGGTGTGTGAGCCGTGTATATTTTTGGTGTGCAGCCAAATATCGTTGCCGCCGGCGGTTTTGAAAGTCAATTTATCATTCATCAAGTTATTTCTGCCCACAAGCACGGTAAACCCGCCGCTTGTGACAAACTCTAACGGCTTGAGTTCTTTCGGCGTTTTATCACGCTTGCCGTATTTCATTTTGATATAGCCGAGTGAAGCAAGTTCTCGCTTGATAGCGGCGATTTCTTCGGGTGATGAAGCACGCTCAAGCAAATCAAGTACACTCTCTAAATACTCTAACTGTGCCGCGCCCTTTTCAATCTGCTCTGTAATAAAGATTTTGGCATTTTGCTTTTTGCGGTATTCTTTATAATATTTATTGGCGTTCTCGCTCGGTGTTAAGCGAATATCCGCCGGAATATCTACCGTTTCACCGGTGTAATAATTAAGCACGGTATAGCGGGTTACATTATTCTCTAACGCATAGGCGTTGGCATTGATGAGTTCGCCGTAGATTTTATATTTCTCATTATCTTCACTCTCTGCCAGTTCCTTTTGTTGCAAGGTAAGTTTGCGAGAGATTTTTTCGATATTTGAAGTAATCACTTTTAACAGCGCTGCACCGGATTGATTGCGCTTAACGGTATCTAACCGGTTTTGGTAAAATGCATCTAAAAGCAGTGATAAATCAGCAAAGGTTTCTTTTTTACAAAGGCTTACGTATTGGTTAATATCTAAAAATGAAAACGCTATGGGCTTTTTATCATCACTCACCATACAGGGTGCCGGTGCTTCACCGAGCGCAGTTTGCAGGTGTTGGAGCGCCGTAACAAGCGAGGCGGTGTTCCCTATCGCTTCATACACGGGTATATCTGCACCATATGCTTCTACACATAATTCGGTGCAGCGCAAGGGTGAAATACCCTGAATGGTGCGTAAAAGTGCTTTTGAGAGCATACTGTTTTGATTTTGGCAAACGGCATCGGCTATCACGACAGCATCCGTTGTCGCTAAATTCAGTTTATCTTGCGCCGGGGGCATACGGTAAACAATGCCAGGCAAAACTTCTCTCACGCTCGATTTAGAAGCGCCGACACGCTTCACACTGTCTATAATCACACCGTTTTCATCTAAAAAAATGATGTTAGAATATCTGCCCATAATTTCGCACACAATTTTGAGCGGCACTCTGTCACCAAAATCGTTGAGCGCCGAAAAGTGCAGTGTTACCACGCGCTCAAACCCATTTTGGGTAATATCATCCAACCAGGCGGAAGTAAACTTTTTGCGCA
>CADBJA010000226.1 GCA_902794945.1 Oscillospiraceae bacterium | reverse complement strand
TTTGTGAATTTATTTTCTAAGTAATCCAAATAATAATTCACATGAAAGGGCTCACCGGTAATGGCGCGTATCCACTCATCGGGTGTGCTCAAAGAGGCAATCGAGAACACATGTTCCGTGAGCCAATCGCCGATTTTTTTGAGGTTGCCCTTGCGGATTTCACCGTACACATCAAATTCTTTTTGCATCGTATTTAAAATCTGTGCGCCGTAAGCATTGCCGAGCGCATAAGAGGGGAAGTAACCGTACATCCCGCTCCAGTGCACATCTTGCAAACAGCCCTTTTCGTCATCGGGTACATCCACGCCCAAATACTCTTTATACTTTTTATTCCACAGTGCCGGCACGTCATCGACCGTAATGTCACCGTTCACAAAGGCTTTTTCGAGTTCGTAGCGTATCATAATATGGAGCGAATATGTCAGTTCATCCGCCTCCATACGAATGAGGTCCGGTTTTGCGATGTTGACCGCTTCATACATTTCTCTTTCGCTCACATCGGCAAAGGTATCGCCGGTGTTTTCTCTGATTTTGGGCATCACAAACGAGATAAATGCCTCGCTTCTGCCCACAATGTTTTCAAAAAAGCGAGAGATACACTCGTGCATGGCACTGGTCATATTGTCGGAACAGTGATTGGCATAGATTTCTGCCGGCTCATTTTGCATAAACAGCGCGTGCCCGCCCTCGTGTAGGGTGGAATACATATTGGAAACATAGCGGTTTTCATAAAAATGGGTGGTGATGCGCACATCCTTAGCGCCGTAGTGGTCGGTAAACGGGTGCTCGGTGGTCATCAACACCGTAGAGGAAGGATGTAAGCCCTCCAATTCCATTAAATAGCGGGAAAATGCCTCTTGCTTTTCGATGGAAACCGGCCTTGTCATAAAATCATCCCGAATCGGCTTGCCCTCTGCCGCAATGCGCTTCACAAGCGGCACAATGTGCTCTTTGAGCGCACCGAAAAAAGCATCTAACTGCTCGATACTGCCGCCCTTTTCATAATCATCCAACAGCGTATCGTAAACCGTGGCTTTTTTCTCATCGCGCAAACCGACCATTTTCACGAAAGAAGCAATCAGCGCTTCAAACGAATCTCTAAACAAAGAGAAATCTTTTTGCTTTTTCGCTTTGAGCCAGTCGGCGTATGCTTTGTTGTAAATCTTATCCATTTCATAAGAGAAATCGGCGGTGATGTTTTTGTTTCTTTGGTAGTCCTCATACAAATGCTCTACCGCTTTTTGTTGCACAAGGGTTAAGCCCTCATGGTTTTCGTAGAGTTCGCAAATAAGTTTGCAATACGCTTCATCGTGCGTTAAGGTATACACACGCTTGCCGATAATCGCCATATCGTCACCGGCTTGCTCCATACCGTCCTCGGGGGCGCAACACTCCATATCAAACTGCATTTTACCGAGACAACGGTTGTAAGCATCAATTTCATCTAACTTGTCAAATAACTGTTTTAATTTTTCCTGATTGTTCATTTTTTCTCCTTTTTATCAGCAGTCGGCAAATGGGCGGAGCCCATCCAAAATCTAAAAACTAAACACTGAAAACTGTTAACTAAAACACGGGTATGGGCGGAGCCCATCCAAAATCTGTAAACTGTAAACTGAAAACTGTAAACTAAAACACGGGTATGGGCAGAGCCCATCCAAAATCTGTAAACTGTAAACTGTAAACTATTTATGGTACTTCGTTCCGGCATTGATGGAAAATGCCCTGTAAATTTGCTCTAAAAGCATAATACGGGCGAGTTGGTGCGGAAAGGTCATTGCCGAAAAAGAAAGGGCAAAGTCGCTCTGCTTTTTTAAACTTTCATCCAACCCGAAAGAGGAACCGATCAGAAACACCAAGGTGCTCTTGCCTGCTACCGCCTGTTTTTGAAAACCGGCGGCGAGTGCTTCACTCGTCAGTTGCTTCCCCTCAATTTGCAACGAATACACATATGCCCCTGCGGGGATTTCTTTTTTAATCTTTTCGCTTTCTTTTTGCAAGCACTGCTTTATCTCCGCCGCAGAAGGATTGTCCGGCAGTTTTTCTTCGCCCAATTCTACGATTTCCGGTTTGCAAAATGCCGACAGCCGTTTCATATATTCCGACGCCGCATCCCGCCAATATTTTTCTTTGAGTTTGCCGATACAGATGATTTTCACTTTGAGCACTAAAAAATCACCGCCTTTTTGGTGTTCGCCGGCGGGCACACACCGAGGGTAAAATCAAACCCTTCTCGCATTCCGGCAATTTGCAGTGCCGCAAGTGCCGTTTGCTCTGCTAACTCCGGCGTGTTGTTTTCACGGCTTAAGTGCCCCAAAAACAGCCTTGTGGTGCCGCTTTCAACCAACTTAACCAATTCTCTTGCGCAATCGTCATTACTCAAATGCCCTTTTGCGCCTGCAATGCGTTCTTTCACCTTTTGGGGATATTTTTCGTTGTTAAAAAGCATACTCGGCTCGTGATTACTTTCAAGCAGCACAAGGTCGCTCCCTGCGAGGGCTTGTTTGCTTTCATTCGTTAACACGCCGGTATCGGTACAAACGGTCACTTTGCGCTCATCACCGGTTGTGACCGTGTAGCCGCACGGCTCATAGGTATCGTGTGAGGTGACAAAAGAAGACACCGTAAGAGAGCCGATTTGCACCTCTTGTTCCATCACATGCAGCTCGGTTTTCTCATTCACATACCCTTTTTGCCGTAAGCCTTTGATGGTACCCTCGGTGGCATACACCGGCACATTGTATTTTGAGGCAAACACACGAATGCCCTGTCCGTGGTCCACATGCTCGTGGGTAATAAACAGCGCACGAATCCCTGCAGGGTCAATCTCTCTGCCTTGCAGTGCTTCGGCAAGTTGCTTTGCCGTTCTGCCGGCATCAATGAGTATGCCGCCGCTGCCGTCACCTATGTAAGTACTGTTGCCGGAAGAGCCGGAAAATAACGATAAAAATTTTGCCATAAGGCTCCTTTCTAAATTCTAATTTATGCCACCCTTGCGGTGGCTAAATTAGAATTTAAGCTGTTAGCTGTTAGCCGATAGCCGGTAGCGAGAGGGTGGGACACCCACAC
>CADBJA010000225.1 GCA_902794945.1 Oscillospiraceae bacterium | reverse complement strand
ATACTTCATAGCGAAGCTACTTCATTTGCGCACTGCGCAAACTTCATTCAGCGGTCTTTGACTGCTGCCCCGCCCACAACTATTCTCTCTTCTCTCTTATCTCTTCACTAAAAAAGGATTTGTGAGGCAAACACCCTCACAAATCCTTTTTTAATGCTTTATATTTTTTCTCATAATGACCGGTAAAACGGTACCGAATAAAATTTTAATATCTAAACCGATACTCATATTTTTGATATATTCTTTATCGTAACGGGTTTTCTCTTCGTTGGTGCACTCATCTCTGCCGTTGATTTGCGCGAGCCCCGTAATGCCGGGTCTGACAGCGTAAATGCCTTCTTTTAAACGCATTTCGTGAATTTCGGTTTCTTGCGTAATCAGCGGTCTGGGACCGACCAGGCTCATATCACCCTTTAACACATTAATCAGTTGCGGCAATTCATCAATACTGGTTTTGCGCAAAATACCGCCCCACTTTGTAATATAAGTGGCTTTAATATCGGCACTTGCCACCACAGGGGCATCCTTGCGCATGGTTCTGAATTTAAGCACCTTAAAAACCTTGCCGCCTTTACCGTAACGCGCTTGCCCGATAAAAACGGGAGTTCCCTGTGAAATCAGAGATACTGCCATAACAATCAGGAATAACCACGATAGTAGTATTAACGCCAACAGGCTGATAAAAATGTCTGCCGCACGCTTCACAAATTTCATATGAGTATATCCTTAAACAAGTTTCATTCGTCAGTTTGTTAAGCCTAATCGGATTCATTATATACTATCTTGTAAAAAAAAGCAACCGACAAATAGGAATTTGTCGAGGTCTTGCGACCTCGAAGAGAAGAGAGAAAAGAGAAGAGTGAAGAGTGAAGGGCGGGGCACCCGCACCCGATTTATATAACAATCCATCCGTCACTTAGTGACAGTTCCCTTTACACAAGGGAGGCTTGGAAAGCGCGTATTTAAACTGTTTTTCATGGGTTTAACTTGAATTGTAAAGCAATTCACTGTTTCATTAGAGCGGAGCGGAACGGGTGCGGGTGTCCCGCCCACTCGCTGACCGCTGACTGCTGACTGCCGGTAAAAAAGGAATTTGCGGGCTCGAAGAGCCCGACAAATTCCTTTTTATCTGTTCCAATAAATATAATCCTCCGCCAACACGGCGCGGCAGGGGGCGGCTTCGCACCCCTCCATTAAAACCGGCTGCGCAAATAGAAAATAAGTGCCGGTTTCCGCTTTTTCCAAATTTAAGCCTTCAAGCACAAGGCAATCGCCTTCGGCAAGGATGCGGCGCACTTGTGCCGCCTGCGATTCGATGGCAATTTGCGCCCCGTCCGTTCCGAGCAGGCGCACACCGCTGGCAATGATTTCTTCGGCGGCGGAAACATCAATTTTGCCTTTTCCTTCGCCTTTTATGAGCAGTTTATCTGTGCGGTAAAGCGCCATTTTTTCTATCCACGCCGCCGTGAGGGCGCCCTTGGCTTTGACCACACGGCACTCGCCGAAAAAGCGCTCAATCGGGTAGGCATCCAAACTTTTGCCGCCGCTTACATACTGTGCGGGTGCACACAGATGTGTGCCGTTGTGCACGCTTGAGAGCAGAATGGTTCTTTGCCCGCCCTGCTCGCTGTTTTCCGTCACCTTTGTAACGGCGCCCGTATCTTCCCCCACAGGCTCTGCCGCAAGCAAATCTACGGAAATATCCATAAGTTTGAGTTTCTCGTGTGCCATAGACTGCCCCCCTGACAAAATCTATTTTATTTATACTATATTTGGCAAGAGATTGCAAGTTTTTACCCCTTTTTTACAATTTGAAACCAAAATATAACAATTTATTTACAATCTGCACTTTCACATTGTATTTTTACACAATTAATTTTATAATAAGTTGTCACAAATAAAAGATTATAATAATTTATATATTAAAGGGGATAAAAATGGGCTTATTTACACAAGATGTCGGCATTGATTTGGGTACCGCCAACACTCTCATTTGCGTGAAGGGGGAAGGCATTGTCATCCGCGAACCGAGCGTGGTGGCAGTGGATTTAAAAACCACACAGGTGGTGGCTGTCGGCACGGCAGCGAAAGATATGATCGGCAGAACCCCCGGTACCATCAAAGCGGTGCGCCCGCTTAAAGACGGTGTGATTGCCAATTGGGAGATTGCCTCCGATATGTTAAAGGCATTTATCGGCAAAGCCGTAAAAACGAACTTTTTTACCAAAACGAGAGTGATCATCTGTGTGCCGGCAGGCGTGACGGATGTGGAGCGCCGTGCGGTGGATTCCGCAGCAAGAGCGAGCGGCGCCAAATATGTTTCAATTATTGAAGAACCGATGGCAGCGGCAATCGGTTCCAAACTCCCTGTCAGCGAAGCCATCGGTTCCATGATTGTGGACATCGGCGGCGGCACGAGCGATATTGCCATTATCTCTTTGGGCGATATTGTGACTTCTAAAACCGTGCGTGTGGCAGGCGATGCGTTTGATGAAGCGATTATCAGTTATGTCAAAAAGAAATTTAAACTCTTAATCGGTGAGAGAACGGCAGAAGAGATTAAACTTTCCATCGGTTCCGCTTACCCCTATGAGGGTGAGGGCGCGATGGAGATTAAGGGCAGAAATGTGGAAGACGGTTTGCCCAAAAACTGCGAAATCACCTCCGAAGAGGTGCGCGAAGCGCTCAAAGAGCCGCTCGATACGATTATTGATGCGATTAAAACCGTATTAGAGCGTACCCCGCCCGAACTCGCCGGCGATATTTATGAAAAGGGCATCGTGCTCACCGGCGGCGGCGCTTTGTTGCGCGGGTTTGACCAACTGGTTTCTTTCGCCACCAATATGCCGGTGATTGTTTCCGAACGCCCGCTCGACAGTGTGGTAGACGGCACCCTTATTTGCCTTGAAAACAATTTCCGCGACCTTTACCAAAACCGCAATAAAAACAATTTCTAAACGATAAATAGGAATTTGTCGGGCTCTTCGAGCCCGCAAATTCCTATTTGTAGTGAATAGATAAGAGAGAATAGAGAATAGTTGTGGGCGGGACACCCGCACCCGTTCCGCTACGCTCTAATAAAAC
>CADBJA010000224.1 GCA_902794945.1 Oscillospiraceae bacterium | reverse complement strand
TTAAAAGTATTCCCGAACCATCAGTATGATACAAACTACGGTTTAAGTGAATCTATCGGCCCCGGCTGTGTACACTTGGGTGTAGAAAACACACACAAAGTGGGTGCCATCGGCAAAGCGGGTTACGGTTGGAAAACCGCGATTGTGGATGAAAACGGACAACCTGTGGAGCGCGGTGATGTGGGCGAGTTGTGTGTAAAAGGTCCCGGTGTGATGACCTGTTACTATAAAGATGAAGAAGCCTCGGCACAAATGCTTAAAAACGGTTGGCTCTTTACCGGCGATATGGCGATGGAAGATGAGGACGGTTTTATTTACTTGGTAGACCGCAAAAAAGATGTAATCATCACCGGCGGCGAAAACCTTTACCCCGTGCAGATTGAGGACTTTTTAAGAAAGAATAATGCCATTAAAGACGTGGCGGTTATCGGTTTGCCCGATGCAAGGCTCGGTGAAATCGCCGCTGCGATTATTCAGGTAAAAGAAGGTTTTAGCTTAACCGAGGATGAAGTCAATACTTTCTGCAACGGTTTGCCGCGCTATAAAAGACCGCGCAAAATCATTTTTGCCGATGTACCGAGAAACCCGACCGGTAAAATTGAAAAACCGAAACTTAGAGAAATGTATTGCGGCGGCAGTGTGGTCGCAAAAGAAATCAGCGAATAAAAGCACAAAACCTTTTAAACATAGGTTTAATATTGCAAATTAAAGAAAGAGATGTATATAGTATGAAAAAATTATTACTTGGCAATGCTGCCGTAGCAAGAGGCGCTTATGAAGCCGGTGTGAATGTGGTATCCTCCTACCCCGGCACCCCGAGCACCGAGATTACGGAAGAGATTGCAAAATTTGATGATGTATATTCCGAATGGGCGCCGAATGAAAAAGTAGCCGCAGAGGTGGCAATCGGTGCTTCTATTGCCGGCGGCAGAGCGATGAGTTGCTGCAAGCATGTTGGCTTAAATGTGATGGCAGACCCGGTATTTACCGTAAGTTACATCGGTGTAAACGGCGGTTTGGTATTCTGCGTGGCAGATGACCCCGGTATGCACTCCTCTCAAAATGAGCAGGATTCCCGCCACTATGCCGAAGCCTCAAAAATTATGATGTTGGAGCCGGCGGATTCTGCTGAGTGTAAAGAATTTACCAAGCAGGCATTCAGCCTTTCCGAACAATATGACACACCGGTGTTTATTCGCCTTTCCACAAGAGTATCACACTCCCAAAGTTTGGTAGAACTGTGCGAGAGAGACAATGTGCCGGTAAAAGATTACCAAAAAGACATTGCCAAAAATGTTATGATGCCCGGCAATGCGATTAAAAAGCACGTGGTGGTAGAAAAGCGAGAGGCGGATTTAAGAGCCTTTGCCGAAACCACCGCACTCAATACGGTAGAAGATAACGGCGCTAAAATCGGTATTATCACTGCCGGTATTGCGTATATGTATGCCAAAGAAGCCCTTGGCGACCGCGCCAATTTCTTAAAACTCGGTATGGTGTATCCCCTGCCGACCAAACTCATAAAAGACTTTGCCGCAAAGTGCGATAAAGTATTTGTGATTGAAGAATTAGACCCGGTACTTGAAAACTATTGCAAATCTATCGGCGTAGAGGTTATCGGTAAAGAAAAATTCACACTGTTGGGTGAATATACCCCTGCTATGATTGCCAAAGCGGTATTGGGTGAAGATGCTCCCGCTTGTGCCGATATAAAAGAAACCATCCCTGCAAGACCGCCGGTGATGTGCCCGGGTTGCCCGCATAGAGGTACTTTTTATGTGCTCAAAAAATTAGGGCTTACCGTTTCGGGTGATATCGGCTGTTACACCCTTGGCGCTGTGGCACCGTTGCAAAGTGTAGATACCACCATTTGTATGGGTGCTTCTGTTTCTGCCGCCCTCGGTATGGCTAAAGTACAGGGCAAAGAGTTTAACAAAAAACTCGTTTCCGTGATTGGTGATTCCACTTTCATTCACTCCGGCATTACGGGATTGATTGATATTGTGTATAACAAAGGTGCCAATACCGTAATTATTTTAGATAACTCGATTACCGGTATGACCGGTCACCAGGATAACCCGACCACCGGTAAAACCATTAAAGGTGAGCCGACCAAACAGGTAGATTTAATTAAACTTGCCGAAGCGGTCGGTATTGAGCATATTGTGGTGGCTGACCCGTTTGATGTAAAGAACTTTGAGAAAGTTGTCAAAACCGAGGTAGAGCGTGATGAACCTTCCGTCATCATCGCTCAAAGACCTTGCGCACTGCTTAAAGGTGTAAAATATGAAGGCAAGTGCTATATTTCGGATGAATGTAAAAAATGTAAACTGTGTATGAAACTCGGTTGCCCCGCTATTTCACTCAAAGGTGATGCAGTTGAGATTGATACTACCCAGTGCAACGGCTGCGGGCTGTGCATGAATGTTTGCCCGTTTAAAGCAATTAAAAAGTGTGAAAACTGAGTTTTCACACAGAGAAGAGATAAGAGAGAAGAGAGAAAAGTGGTGGGCGAGACACTCGCTCGTCCAAACAAATTACACAATAGAAAGAATTTGCGAGCAAATCCTTTAGTATTGCTTCATTTGTTTCTCCTCTCCCCAAAAAGTTTGCTTTGCAATACTTTTCGGGGTCCCCGGTATCGCTTCGCTCTATGTAGGGTGCGACGACCTCGGCGCACCGATTGTCAAGATTCTTCGTTTCACTCAGAATGACAAAATACACACGAAATGACAGCTTGCTTGTCATACTGAGCGAAGTCGAAGTATCTTAAGCATGCATTGCACCAATTTAAAGATTCCTCGACTACGCTCGAAATGACAAAATAATGTCTGAAATGACAGATGATTGTCATCTCGACCGAAGCGGAGAGATCTCACTGTTTTAGCATTGTAGGGTGCGACGACCTCGGCGCACCGATTGTCAAGATTCCTCGACTACGCTCGGAATGACAAAATAATGCTTGAAATGACAAATGATTGTCATCACGACCGAAGCGGAGAGATCTTTTCATTCTACATTCTAATTTCTACATTTTACATTTAAAATGTCATCTTGAGGAGCAAAGCGACGAAAGATCTTTAAAA
>CADBJA010000223.1 GCA_902794945.1 Oscillospiraceae bacterium | reverse complement strand
TTGAAAATAACAGGAAAAATACTACTATGTATTCTGATACTGCTGATCGCATTTCTGCTTATTCTTTTTGTTTATCACAGAATCATGTTAAACAAGGAAGATAAGCTACTGGAAAACTATCCCGGTGAATTAGTGACAGTTGACGGACATCATATGAATATCCATTCCGAAGGAGAGGGTGAGCATACTCTCGTATTTCTTGCCCCGGCGGGCGATATTTCGCCGGCAATGACATTCAAGCCGCTTTACAGTAAACTGAACGAAAACTATAACGGTTTAAAAGATTCTTACCTGTTTCGCGGTATTAGTTCAAAAATTGAAGCGTACCAAAAGGCACATCCCGACAAAAAGATTTACAGATTAGGCATTGGCGATGTTTCTTTGCCGTTGTGCAACAGTGTCATTGAGGCACTGCACGAAGCGGTTGGCGAGCAGGCAAATCAGGCTACTTTTCACGGGTATATGGATGAATGCGGTGCGCCGTTTTTGCGAGGAACGATTGCGCGGTATTACCAAAAGCGCGGTGTTGACATTTGCGAGAATGAAGTGTTTATTTCAAGCGGCGCGAGTGATGAGTTAGGCGATATTCTCGATTTATTTGATACAACAAGCCCGGCGCTCGTGATGGAACCCGCATATCCCGCTTATGTCGATGCCAATGTTATGGCAGGCAGAAAGGTTATTCATCTATCATCGGGAGAGTATAACGCGTTTTTACCGGAACCGGAAGATGTGGGGGCGGATATCATTTATATTTGTTCCCCCAATAACCCGACCGGTGCGGTGTTTTAAAAAAAGCAGTTAAAAAAGTGGGTGGATTATGCCAATATGACAGGAGCCGTCATCCTGTTTGATGCCGCTTATGAGGCATTTATTGAAGATGACAGTTTACCGCATTCCATTTTTGAAATAGATGGTGCAAAACAATGCGCGATTGAAATATGCTCTCTTTCCAAAACAGCGGGCTTTACCGGTACAAGGCTCGGTTACACCGTGATACCAAAAACTTTGGAGCGCGGGAATATGAATGTGAGAGAGATGTGGGTGAGAAACCGCACCACCAAAACAAACGGTGTTTCCTATATCATACAAAAAGGCGCCGCCGCTGTTTTCAGTGAAGAAGGACAGCGGCAGATAAAAGAAAATATTGACGTTTACAAGTCAAACGCCAAAGTTTTAATGCAGGTTTTTGATGCACTAGGCATTTGGTATTCCGGTGGCAAAAACGCCCCGTATATTTGGATAAAGTGCCCGCAGGGAATGAACAGTTGGGAGTTTTTCGATTATCTTCTGAATGAAATTCAGGTTGTCGGTACACCGGGTTCCGGTTTTGGTGCTTGCGGGAAAGGATATTTTCGTTTTTCCGCTTTCGGGGAGACGGAAGATACAAAGGTCGCTGCAAAGCGCATTTATGATTTATTAAAAAAATAAAACCATATAGGGAGGTTTATTATGAAAAAGTTTACAAAAGAAGAAATTTTGAAGGATGCAAAAGAAAACGGCGTAGAGTTTGTTCGGCTGCAGTTTACGGATTTATTCGGCAGAATGAAGAATGTGGCAATCACCGTATCGCAACTCGAAAAAGCCCTCGACAATGATTGTATGTTTGACGGCTCATCCATTGACGGCTTTGTCAGAATTGATGAGAGTGATATGTATTTGCACCCGGATTTAAACACATGGAGCATTGTTCCGTGGCGAAAAAAGGATGAAATTCAAACCGGCAGATTGATTTGCTCTGTGTATAAGAGCGACAACCAAACGCCTTTTGAGGGGGATCCGAGAAATGTACTCATCAAGGTGATGGAAGAGGCAAAGGAGCTCGGCTACGGCTTTAATGTGGGACCCGAGTGTGAATTTTTCCTTTTCAAATTGGATGAAGCGGGCAAGCCGACGCTTGAAACAGGCGATGAGGCAGGCTACTTTGACCTTAACCCGATCGACCACGGCGAAAACTGTCGCAGAGATATTTGCCTCGCGCTTGAAAAAATGGGTTATACCATTGAGGCTTCTCACCACGAAGTGGCTGCCGGACAGCACGAAATTGACTTCCAATTCGGCGACGGTCTTTTAACGGCAGACCGTGTGATGACTTTTAAACACGTTGTCAAAACCTATGCAACAAAACACGGGTTGCATGCCACCTTTATGCCCAAGCCGATTTACGGCATTAACGGCAGCGGTATGCACACAAATATGAGCCTTTATGATTTAAAAACCGGTAACAATATTTTCGATGACCCGAACGGTGAATTAGGTCTTTCCAAAGAGGCTTATTCTTTTATCGCCGGCATTATGGAGCATGTGAAAGGCATTGCGGTATTTTCAAATCCGACTGTTAACTCCTATAAACGCCTTGTGCCGGGGTATGAAGCTCCGAGTTATCTTGTTTGGTCTACTTCCAACAGAAGTTGCCTTGTGCGTATCCCGGCTTCAAGAGGTAAAGGCACAAGAGTAGAACTTCGTTGCCCCGACCCGACCTGTAATCCGTACCTTGAAATGGCGCTTTGCCTTGCTGCAGGGTTGGACGGTATTAAAAAAGGCTTAAAACCGCAACCGGCTTACGATGAAAATGTGTTTGCACTCAGTGAAGAGGAATTGGCAAAAGCGGGTATTGATTGCCTGCCCGGTTCGTTGGAAGAAGCCATCAAAGCAGCCGAAAACGACCCGTTTATTAAGAGTACCCTCGGTGAGCATGTATATAACAACTACATTGAGGGCAAAAAGCGCGAATGGGATGAATATAAAATGCAAATCAGTCAGTGGGAAGTTAACAGATATATGATTAACCACTAAAGGCTATACAATTTTTATTATTCACTTGCAACGGAGTAGGTAGAAAGCTTGCGGCTATTAATTCTGCCTAAGGAGGAAAAAATGAGTAATTCAATTTTATCCGCTGTTTCAGACAGCGTGTTCGGCGTTTGGTTTTTAATCGGTGCGGCGCTTGTATTTTTTATGCAGTGCGGCTTTGCTATGGTGGAAAGCGGCTTTACAAGGGCAAAAAATGCCGGCAATATTATAATGAAAAACCTGATGGATTTTTGCATCGGTGCCGTGATGTTTATTTTAATCGGCTTCGGGCTGATGATGGGA
>CADBJA010000222.1 GCA_902794945.1 Oscillospiraceae bacterium | reverse complement strand
AAATTCCAAACTATTTATCTGCCCTTAGGCAGATAAATTAGAATTTGTCTTTATTCACGAGCACTATGCCTGCGCTTACCAGTGCAAGGCACAATATACTCAACCACCAATTCACCTGTTCGTGTAACAACAGTGCCGATAAAATCACGCCGCCTACAGGGTTGATGAAACCGAACACCGTGATTTTAGAAACCGGGTTGTATTTAAGCAGTATGCCCCACAAAGTGTAAGCGGTGGCAGAAACAAGCGCAAGGTAAATGAGCACGGCTACCCCTTTGCCGCTCACCGTGTGCAACCTGCCGCCGAAGGCGAGCCCGCACACCACCATCAAAACACCGCCGGTTAAAAATTGCCAGCCGCTTAAGAGTGCCGGATTGTCTTTTTCACCAAACTTTTTTATCAGAATGGAACTGCCGGCATAGCACAGGGCGGAGAGTAACATCAGCCCTTCCCCGCCAAAGTGAAACCCCGGTTTTAAAGAAGAAAAATTCATTAGCACAATGCCGCCGAAACCGAGAGCACAACCGATGATTTTATATCGATTTAACCTGTCACTATTAAAAAACACTGCCGATAAGAGCACACAAAAGAAAGTACCCGCACTGTTAATCACACTGCCGGCAGAACCTTCGATTTTTGCCAATGCCATATAAAACAAAGTGTACTGCACCGCCGTTTGCGCGAGTGACAAAACAAAAATGCGCCCCACGGTACTTTTTTTGCGCGGCACAAGCGGCTTTTTGGCAATCACACTTGCAATCATAATTGTGAGTACCCCCGCTAACGCGAAACGGCAACCGGCAAAGAGAATTTGCGAAGCATAGTCCCCCGCCGCAATCTCAAAATAACGATAGCCGCGTTTTATAAACGGAAATGCACTTGACCACAACAGGCAACACAGTGCCGCAAGCGGTACATAGATATGCGGTTTTGAAAGTTTTGTATGCATCATATTTGTTTCATTCCTCTTTTATTGAAATTTATTATAAAGTTTCACCTTTTTTGTGTCAAGTTCTCCTGCTCTTTCTTGACAAAATTCTCCTTTTATTGGATAATAAAATCAACATTTTCATTAAGGAGTGAAACAAATGAAAAAAGTAATCGGTATTTTATTAGTTGTATCTATGCTCTGCAGTTGTGTGGTTGTTGCCTTTGCGGCAGGAGGCACGGTAAATGCACAAAACTGGATGAGCGTGATTGATGACAAAACCAACCTTGCCGACATCAGTATGCCCGGCACGCACGACAGTGCGGCTACTTATGTGGCATTCGGCATCAAGGCACGCTGCCAGGATAAAACGATACCCGAGCAGCTCAACTGCGGTGCCAGGTTTTTAGATATTCGCCTGTGCGAAGCCGGCGGAAAATTGAAACTCGTGCACAATTTCATCACCTGCCGCAAAGGGTCAGGTTTCACCGCACCTGCACTCTATTTTAACGATGTAGTCGGTTACTGCCTGGATTTTTTAAGCAAAAATCCGAAAGAAAGTATCATACTTTTCATTAAAGAAGATTCCGGTGAATCCGATAAATTCGATAATTTATTGGCAAAACAAATTGAAAAGAACAGTGATAAATGGTATACCGAAAACCGCACCCCCGATTTGGGTGAGGTGAGGGGCAAATTGGTGTTAATGAACCGCTTTGCCAAAGAAGGCAGTAAATTAACCGATAAAACCGGCGGTATTAACCTTTCTAACTTTATGATACAGTTAACGGAATTTGAAGCGACGGAAACACTGCCGATAAAAAGTTTTGAAGGCGGCATGATTTCTTCTTACACCTATCAAGACAGGTATCAGTATGATAAAAAGGTAAAATGGGAAAAATGCATTGTACCGACACTCGAGATGGAGAAAACGGAATACGGCATTTTAATCAACTTCTTCTCAACGGCAGAAGGTTGGTCTCCCGAAATCAACGCAAAGTATATTAATGCCAAAGCAAAAGAATATGATTTTAAGAGCGATAAATGCTACGGTTTTGTGCTCTTTGATTTTATTGATGAAGAATTGGCGGCAAAAATCTACAATTGCAATGCCTCTGTCATCAATCCTTCTTACACGCCCACCGGCGGAGCACCGATGGATGTGCCGACACCGAAACACGGTTTTATTAAATTTTTGGATTTTGTTTGGTCATTTTTAATTGAAAAACTCTCATAAATGAGCCGGATTGTCGTAAAGTAAAGCAACTTTACGACAATCTATTTTTAAAGCGATGATGAATTTCACATAAAAAAGTATTGAAAAAAGAAAGGAAAAACAGATGAAAGTATTGATGATAAACGGTTCCCCACGCAAGGGCGGCAACACGGCAAGAGCCCTTGCCGAGATGGAAAAAGTGTTTTTGGAAGAGGGTTGTGAAGTAGAAATACTTGACATTGGAGGCAAAGTCATTCGCGGCTGTGTCGCCTGCGGCAGTTGCGCAAAAAACGGCAAATGTGTGTTTGATGACGAAGTAAACGCGGCAGCCGAAAAATTTGCGGCGGCAGATGCCCTTATTGTCGGCTCACCGGTATACTACGCCTCTGCCAATGCCACCTTGGTTGCTTTTTTAGACAGGCTCTTTTACTCTACCCCGTTTGATAAGCGCTTTAAAGTGGGCGCGAGTGTGGTCATTGCCCGCCGCGGCGGCTGCTCTGCCACGTTTGATGAACTTAATAAATACTTCACCATTTCCGGTATGCCGGTTGCTTCCGGTCAATACTGGAACTCGGTACACGGCGCCGCCAAGGGCGAAGCCGAACAAGATAAAGAGGGCTTACAGGGCATGCGCACTTTGGCACGAAATGCCGCTTTCTTAATGAAAAGCATCGCCCTCGGTAAAGAAAAATACGGTTTACCGGAGAAAGAAGCGTTTCAGAGAACGAATTTTATAAGGTAAATTCTAATTTACGCCACCCTTGCGGTGGCTAAATTAGAATTTAAGCAGTCGGCAGTCGGCAGTCAGCAGTCAGCGAGTGGGCGACACATTCGCACTTGATTGTATTAGTTTGGATTTAATCCAAATTTGGCTTAAATATGCGCAGAATAGATATTCTCTTTCCATCTATCAAACGGGTGAGGGTGTCCCTCCCACAATTATTCATTATTCA
>CADBJA010000221.1 GCA_902794945.1 Oscillospiraceae bacterium | reverse complement strand
GCATAATAGATATTATCTTTTCATCTATCAAACGGGTGCGGGTGTCCCGCCCACCACTCTTCTCTCTTCTCTTTTCTCTCTTCTCTTCGAGGTCGTAAGGCCTCGACAAATTCCTATTTGTCATAGACAAACAAATATCATTTTGCTATAATAAATTAGTATATATACAAAAATCACACGAAAAGCGTGGTAAACATATGTCTAACCCTATTTTGGGCAAAGGTAACGGAGAAAAAAGTGCGTTCTCCCGAAAATTTAAATGACTATATTAAAGTTTCCAACATCGGTGTGTGGATTTTATTCTACTTTCTACATTCTACATTCTACTTTCTACATTTTACATTGAGGGAAAACCATGGCTTTTATTTGCCCCGTTTGCGGCGAAAAGTTAATAGAGAGTGCGAAAAGTGTTTCGTGCTGCAATGCCCACTTGTTTGACAAGGCAAAAAAGGGCTATGTGAACCTGCTTTTGGGGCGGGATGCTTCGCTGCACGGTGACTCGAAAGAGATGGCGCTTGCCCGCTACACGATTATGGAAAAAGGCTTTTATGCGCCGCTCAAAGAGGAGATTGTAAACCTGTTAAAAACAGAATTACAACACCCTGCCGTGATTGCCGACTGCGGTTGCGGCGAGTGCTACTATACCTGTGCCGTGAGCGAGGCGTTTCAAGATGCTGAAATGCTCGCGACCGATATTTCCAAAGCCGTTTTGGCGGTTGCCAAACGGCGCTCACCCACGTTTTTAAAGGCTGTAGCCAGCAGTTTCGCCTTGCCGATTGCAAGCGACAGTTGTGATGCGGCGCTCAACATCTTCTCGCCCTTTGCACAAGCAGAATACACCCGCATTTTAAAACCGGGCGGGGTACTTTTAATGGTCATTCCGCTTGAAAAGCACTTGTGGGAATTAAAACAGGCGGTGTATGAAAAACCGTATTTAAACGAGCCGAAAAGCACGACAATAGAAGGGTTTTCATTGCGGCACGAGCGCATATGCGAATACCGTAAAACCCTCACGGGTGAAGAACTCAAAACCCTGTTCGGCATGACACCGTATGCCATCAAAACCGCCAAAGAGGATGCGGCAAAATTAGAGACCGTTTCTTCGTTAGATATCACTTTCAGTTTTAAAATATTACTCTACCGAAAGGAGTGTTAAGTATGGATTATAAATCGATGAGTGTGTACCAAATTTGGCCCCGCAGTTTTTGTGACGGTAACGGTGACGGTATCGGCGATTTGGAGGGAATTTACGCCAAACTCGAATATGTGGCAAGCCTCGGTGTGGACTGTATTTGGTTCAGCCCCCTGTACCCGAGCCCGAATGCCGATTTCGGCTACGATATTGCCGATTATAAAGACATTCACAAGGATTACGGCACTTTAGCACAGTTTAAAAAAGTGCTCGATAAAGCGCACTCCCTCGGCTTAAAGGTGATTATGGACTTGGTGGTCAACCACTCTTCGGATGAAAACGTGTGGTTCCAAAAAGGCATCGACCCGAACAGCCCGTATCACGACTATTATTTTTGGCGCAAGGGCAGGGGCAAAAACGGCAAACGCCCGCCCAATAACTGGCTTTCGCTCATTGATGGCGGCGCATGGGAACGCAACGAAAAAACGGGTGAATACTATTTACATGTATTTGCCAAAAAACAGCCCGATTTAAATATGGATAACCCGCGCGTGCGCAACGAAGTGAAAGACATTATGCGCTTTTGGCTCAACATGGGCGTGGACGGATTTCGAGAAGATGTGATTACCCTCATCTCTAAAAAAGAAGGACTCCCGAACGGCTTCCCCTTACCTGCTGCCACCGGTATGGAGCACTACTTTAACGGCCTCCATGTCAAAGAATACCTGCGCGAGTTTAAAGAAGATGTGCTCGATAAATACGATTGTTTTGTGGTGGGCGAAGCACCGATGATGAAGCCCGACACGGCGCTCGAATATATTGATGAGAAGCACAAAACCCTCGATTTGATGTTCCACTTTCAACATATGGAAGCGGACTGCTTCTTGATGGACTTTTTGCACACCAAATTTAATTTAAGAAAAATGAAAAAAGCCTTTTCCGCCTGGCAAAAAAAGTTGGACGGTAAGGCTTGGAACACCCTGTATATAGAAAATCACGACCATCCGCGTATCGTCAGCCGCTACGGCAGTGAAAAATACCGGGTACAGAGTGCGAAAATGCTCGCGAGTATGTATTTGCTCCAAAAGGGCACGCCCTTTATTTATCAGGGGCAGGAAATCGGCATGACCAATATTGATTTGGATGCCGACAAGTTCATTGATATTTTTGCCAAAAACAACTCCGCCGTGTTTAAAAAACTGCATTTCTCACAGAAGTGGATAGACAGAATGGTCAAACTCTCCTGCCGTGATAATGCGCGCACTCCCATGCAGTGGGATGCGAGCGAAAATGCGGGCTTTACGACCGGTACGCCGTGGTTTTATGTAAACCCCAATTACACCGAAATTAATGTAAAAGCGCAAGAGGATGACCCTGATTCCGTGCTCAACTTCTACCGCAAGTTGTTGGCATTTCGCAAAGAAAACGAGGTCATTCGTGAAGGCAAATATAAAGAGTATTGCAAAAAAAGCAAATACATTTATGCCTATGAGCGCGTGTGGGGCAATGTAAGGCTGTTGACGGTTAACTCTTTCACCGCCAAAGGCGTGCGCTTTGAAGCGCCGAAGGGCTATGATTTGGAAGAAGGCGAACTCATTTTCCAAAACTACGCAAAAACCCCGATAGTCAACAACGGCTTTATGTTACGGCCGTATGAAACGAGAACATATTTGTTTCACCGCTCATAAGCGGTGAAACAGTGGATAGTCAGCAAACCGACTATCCGTTACGCGTTATCACGCGTAGTTGTCGGCAAGCCGACAGTTGTTCCGCTACGCTCCACAGCCCGCAAACTATCGTTTGCAGTTGATTTTTCCTTTAACTGCAGGCTTTGCCTGCAACTGCAAAGGCATAGCCTTGCGAACGCCAAGGTTCCGGGTACCAACTCCAAATCTTTGATTTGGTTAGTTGGTCGGGTTCTTATGAGCGAAGCGAATAACTGTGAGTGCAACGAACAATCAAGAACAGACTTTGGTTTTCCAAAGTCTGTTTTTTTACAAATCCAATCCTTTTGCGTGGCTGGCACCCATCACAATATTGAGGCACTCCACCGCCGTGGCGGCAGAGCCTTTACCGAGGTTATCGTAACGCGTGCCGAGCACAATGCTCTGCTCATTGCCGATAACATATACTTCCATACTGTCACGCCCCATATAAGAGGCTGCCGAAATGAACGAGTCGTGCTCAATGAGCCTGTTGTAGCGAATAATGGAACCGTTATACTTATGGGCATACACCCATTTAATATCTTCCGTGCCAACCGATTGTAATGAAGATGCCGGTAGTGCAATACTCATATGCACACCGCTGTAGTAATTTGCCACTGTCGGCAAAAATACGGGTACTTGTTTTAAGCCTGTCATCACCATGACTTCATCAAGCGCTGTATGGTTTTGGGGAATGTTGAACTGACGGGGCGCCTTAAAAATCTCGGAATTCGAGTTTTTGTATTGCTCTGCCATTGCGGGACCGCCTAAACTGTACCCGCTCACGCAATAGCAGGAAAGCGGCGTGGCGAGCGATATCATTCTCGCATCAATGAGAGGTTTGATGAGTGCCAACATTCCGATGCCGAACACACTCGGCACTGTGATGCGCTTTGCGAGCGCAATGCGTTGCTCCTGCTGTAGAGAGAGTTGCGCAAAACCATACACCCAATCGGGGTGCATCACAAAGCGCGCAGTGGCATCAATCACCACTTTCTCGCTGCCCTCAACGGCATTTAGTATTGTATCACTCTCGCCCGCACTTGCGCTTAAAATGATAATATCCGCCTGATTTGCGGCAGACAGACGTGCTGCCTCATCTGCCGGGTCGGATAGCATCAATAACTCCAAATCGCGCCGACTGCGCAATTTAGATAACACCTTAGAGCCAATGATTCCATTGGCTCCATCAACATATACTTTTTTCATTTTTCACTTCATTTGTTTGGAAAACGGGGCTTTGCCCTCCCCGTATTCACTATATTTTCACTTCATTTTTTACAAACAGCCGATAGCACTATCCGCTTTCCATAACAGGGTATGAAAAGAAGATATGCCAATCTTCTATCTGTAAAATAAATTATAGAACATAAGCTGTGTTTTTGTCAATCATTTACATATATAAAGTAAAAGAAGCGATGTTATTTCGCAAACATCGCTTCTTTGTAAATTCTTGTTTAGCGGTGCTAAACAAGAATTTACAGTTTTCAGTTTTCAGTTTTCAGTTTTTAGTTTTTAGCGACGCGTTGCAATGCAACGCTTTAGGCAGGCGCTTTGCGCCTGCTTCTGAACACTGAACACTGAACGCTGAACACTAATTCTAATTTAGCGCACTAAGTGCGCTAAATTAGAATTTGTGAAAGGTACTTTCACAAATTCTCCCACGCCGGCATACAACTTATTTCCACACTCTCCCCGCTGACGGGTTGCGTAAAACACACCTTGCCGCAGTGCAGGTGTTGGTGGGTATGCTCACCCGTGGCACCGCCGTACATCGTATCCCCGACCAAAGGGTGCCCGATGGCGGCAAAATGCACTCGAATTTGGTGGGTTCTGCCGGTTTCTAAGTGAATTTCCAACAAGGTAGCATCTTCTACATATTTTATTACTTTATAGTGGGTAACGGCGCGCAAACCGTTTTCACCTACCCGCCGTGCGATTTTTCTATCATCCACCCGCTCTATCGGCAAATCAATCGTGCCGTCACGCTCAATGATGCCCTGTGCTAACGCATAGTACGTTTTTTGCACGGTGCCGCGCAGTTTGCCGGCGGCAAGGCGGTTGAGCGCTATCACCACCAAACCGGTGGTGTCGCGGTCGAGCCGGTTAATCGCTCTAAAAGTACAGGATTTACCCTGTTTCGCTAAATAATACGCCACGGCATTTGCCAAAGTATCGCCCTGGTGGTTGCGGGTAGGATGGCACACACGAAACGCCTCTTTATTCACCACAAGCACATCTTCATCTTCATACACCACCTGCAAGGGTAACTCCACCGGCGGGATTTCACTCTCACCCAGCGGAATTTGTACCGCTAACACATCACCCGGCGCTAAAAGAGCCGTGGTTTTGGCGTGTACCCCGTTTAAGAGGATACCGTTTGGCGCTTTTCTCAACTGCGTGATTAAATGCGCGGAGTAGCCCTGTGTGCCTTTCAAAAAAGATAACACATCACACGTTTTTTCTACCGTATACTCAATTTTTCTGTACTGCATTCAGGTATTCTCTCCACCCGCCGTAGGCGCTGATGTCTTTTTGCCCTTTTACGAGTGCCGGCTCTCCAATCACGCCAAGCACGGTTTCACCGCTTTGCAGGCACACTTTGCCGATACTTAACCCCGCCGGCTCGCCTACGGAGAGTACCGATATGCCCTGTTCACCCTCACTTACACGCACCATCGCAGGGTGCTTGTCTGCAATACTCCACAAGCGGTATTGCGGCACGGTGCGCGCTTCTTTGAGAAAACGCGCGCCGGCTTCTATCATATTTTGTTCTAATTCCAGCCCCCGCATCAATGTGCCGTTGACTGCCAATAATACTGTTTGTTGCATAAGACCTCCTAAATTCTAATTTATGCCACCCTCGCGGTGGCTAAATTAGAATTTAATGAATGATGAATATTGAATAAGAACCTGCCACAAAGTGTCAGAACCTTGGCGTTCGCATAACTACCGTTATGCTCG
>CADBJA010000220.1 GCA_902794945.1 Oscillospiraceae bacterium | reverse complement strand
TGCCAAATACGGTCTACCCGTACCGGCGGGACCGACACCTAAAACGATGGTGTTATTTTCAATTGCATCGGTATATTCTTTTTGCCCCACGGTTTTGGGTTTGACGGGTTTGCCGGAGGCGGTGATACAAATGCAATCACCTGCCAATTTGCTGATGGCACTTTCTTTATGCTCCCCCACCAAATCTAACGTATAGCGTATATTTTGTGTGTCAAGATTCTCGCCGGAAGAGATGAGGGTAAGCAGCGAATTGAGCGCACGCTCCGCCTGCTCCACCTGTGCTTCTTCTCCCACAATTTTAATTTCACTGCCACGGCAAATCACTTGCACGCCGTATTCTTTTTCAATCAGTTTTATATTAGAGTCAAAATTGCCGAATAAGCCAAGTGCCTGTTCACTTGTTTCAATTTTAATTTCTCTTTGTGCCATAATTTCCTTCCATTTTAAATATATTTAATATATTATAACATCTTTGTGCGTGTATTTCTATACTATTATTCACTTTTTTGCCCGCTGATTTCAATCGGCGCAGTTTTAGCAATATTTTCATATAATTCATAGCGGAAGGTAAACACAAATGCATTTTTCTTTTCGGTGACGGATTTTTTGACCGAAAGGATTTTGGTACCTGCAGGCAATTTGTTTTCAATTTTTTTCTTTTCTGCTCTCGCCAACGCTTCGGCGGATTTTGCGGTTAATTTTTCTCGTTTTTTTGTCATTTCTTTGACCGCATAACAGTCAATGGAAAACGGCAATAATTTCCCGTTTATTTTCATTTCTTTTTTGATTAGGCTGACTTCTTTTTGTGCGAACCTGTCACGGAGAATATATAAAGGCATACGCAAGCGGAAAATGCGCAACACTTTGTACTGCTTCTCTTCACCCGTGTAGACGGTTTTTGTATGTACTTTTGGCACCGATACAGTGTGTGTGCGCTTTGTAAAAGCGTAAATATCGGCACGCGAGGGATGAAAGGTATTTCTTTTTGATGTTTCGTGATAGATAACACCCGAAACGAGCAACTGCCCTTTTTTAACGCCGTAGCCTTCTTTGACTTTATTTTCCCCATCATATACGGTGATTTTATCAATCACACCGTCGCTTGCGGCAACGATGTTGCAAATTCCTTCGGCATCTTTATTTTCGGGCTTTTGCACAACCTCACGCACATTTACACACAATTTAGAGCCGTCTACCCCGATGTTCAGCCACGAGATTTCGGGAATTGCCTCATATAACTGATAACTCAAGCGCTTTTGGTCAATTTGGTTTTTGAATACTCCCTCACAGACCCCGTTTTCGTTTAATACGGTTATGATTGCCTCATCACTGATTTTGGTATTTCCCTTTACCTCAATAGACCAAACCGAGCGCGTATAAAAAAAGAGCAAAAAACACGCTATTGCGATGCCGATAAACAGCCCTGTGCGCCCTGCAAAGCGTGCATACAAAAACGGAAGCCCCTTTTTTTCGGTAATGCGCACCCGCATACCGCTACGGGTGGCACAGCGGCGAATTTTACGAAACGAGTTTAACGATGTGGCGGCGTATAACACACCGTCTTTCTCTGTTAAGTGATATAACTTTACACCCTTTACGTGGCACAGATTTAAAAAGCGCTCGGAGAATCCTCCCTGCGCCGTAAATTCAATCGTACCGCCGATATAGATTAATAACTTACTCATACAAATTTCACCGTTTGAATGTGCCCTTTCACCTCTGCCTCATCATCCCCCAAATGGTTGAGTGATAGATTGCTGCCTTCAATTTCCACAATTTCACTGCCGCAGTTTAAACACACTTTATTTTCATCATAATGCAGAATTCCCAAACAACCGTCTGCTAAAAACTGTGAATCACCGTTGATTTCAAAATGCGGTGCAGCCGCCTGCTCTATCGGTATTTTAAAGGCATTCACCAGCCCCTTTGCATTCATAATATCACCTCACTTAAACATATGACTTAAAGAAGTAAAAGTGAACCGAAAGGGGCATAAAAATGAAAAAAAGCAGTGTTGTAAAGGGACTAACCTTGTCAGTTGTTCTTTTATTCGGTGTTGTATGCATCTTCTATTCCGAAACGGTAAAACAAGGGGTGTCGAACGGATTAAGCCTGTGCGCGAATACGCTCATCCCCTCTCTGTTCATCTTTTTATGTCTATCTCATACGGCAGTGGCTTACAGTGAAATCCACATTCCGCTATTGAGCAAAGCCTATGCCGCTGTTTTCCGTGCACCGAGAAATACGGCAGTGTTGTTTTTATTATCCCTCATCGGCGGCTACCCGGTGGGTGCGATGTTGTGTGCGCGAATGCTTGAAGAGAAAAAAATCACTGCCGCGCAGGCAAAACGCCTACCGCTGTATTGTTGCTGCTCCGGCCCCGCCTTTGCTGTTCTGGCAGTGGGCGAAACGATGTGCGGCAGTAAATCGGTCGGTTTGATACTGTTTGCTTCCACCGTGCTCTCGCAGTGTATCATCGGCATTGTTATCGGCTTTTTTTACCGCAAACAGTATGATTGTAAAGCGGTTCCGCTTTACACGCAAACGCCCTCTTTTGCACAGGCATTTACCGCAAGTATAGATAAAAGTATTGGAGGCATATTACATATTTGTGCCTATGTGGTGTTGTTTTCGGTCATTTTATGCCTGATTCGGCTCTTACCGTTGCCTGCAGGTATACAAAAATACATCAGCGCTGTTTTAGAAGTCACCACCGGTGTGGAAAACTTTAAAGACAATGTACCGATGCTGGGGTTTATTTTAGGTTTCGGCGGTATCAGTGTGCTCTTTCAAATAAAAAAATACCTGTCGCTGACAGGTACCAATGTGTTTTTATTTTTGCTCTCCCGCCTTGCCGGCGGCGGGTTGAGTTTTTTGATATGCAAAGGGTTATTATACTTATTTCCGCAAACACTCCCCACACTTGCGGCAGGGTTACAAGTGCGCACACTCTCTTTCTCCGCCCCGCTCAGCGCCGTGTTGGTGATGAGTTTTTGCGTGTTTGTGATGAGCGATAAATTCTAATTTATCTGCCTACGGCGGATAAATTAGAATTTAAGCTGTTAGCTGTTAGCCGATAGCCGGTAGCGAGAGGGTGGGACACCCACACCCG
>CADBJA010000219.1 GCA_902794945.1 Oscillospiraceae bacterium | reverse complement strand
ATAGGTGATTTTTTCATCATCATTCGGCACTTTCACGGCAAACTCCACCCTTTCACCGCTGCCCTTTACGGTTTCAATATTAGTATCATACATACCGGGGATGGTTTGGTCTAAAATATTACCGAGTTGCACCTCTGCCCAAGTCCCTCTCGCCTTCACATTGGTAAGCACGCGGTTTAAAGCGGATATGTTATCGGTAACACCGCTCGAAAGTGTTTTGACTTCACCTAAGGATTTATACACATTTTCGAGTTGTTCGGAAACCTGTTTAAAAGAAGTATCTAATCTGTCATTTAATGTTTTTGAGAGTTTTTCATCTACCGTTTCTCTCATTTTATCAAGTTTTTCTTCATTGCTTTTTTGCAGTGAATCGAGCCGCCGGGAAACCGTTTCGTTAATTTTGTTTTGTTGTTCAATGTTTGAAATGGTTAACTGATTAATCTTATCTCCCATCTCGCCTAATTTTTGCTCCGTTTTTTCGCTCATTTTCTGTTGGGCAGCGGTAATCTCTTCACGGTTGCGTTTAAATTCATCGCCAAGCCTGCTATCTATGGAGCGCATTTGAGCCGATAAACCGGACAGGTCACTATTATTGCCTTTGCCGAAAAAAACTTTAATGAGTAAAACGACTAATAAAACAATTGCAGCAATTAATAAAACTAATGTTAAAACAGATACATCCATAACTATCCTCCTAATTATTATAATTATACTATATCTCTTAATAAAAGTATAGACAAATCCTTAAAAAGCATAAAAAAATCCTTAAAAAGCATAAAAAAAGTGCTGATACGAAATCAGCACAATTCTTAGATAATTTTATACTTTTATTAAGGAATATCCCTGCATGAAGCAAGGTAAGAGAAATTTGCCGAATATACCCTTAGGTAATAGAAATAAAATTACTCTTCACTCTGTTTTGCAAAACATTCGCTGCAATATACCGGTCTGCCCTCTTTGGGCTCAAACGGAACCTGGCATTCTTTACCACAGCTTGCACAAACAGCGTCATACATCGTTCTTGCCGCTTTAATCGCCTGTTTTCTCGCATCACGACAAGACTTGCATCTTTGAGGCTCGTTTACAAAGCCTTTTTCGGCATAGAACTCTTGCTCACCGGCGGTGAACACAAATTCATTGCCACACTCTTTACATACAAGTGTTTTGTCCTCGTACATTTTTTAACCTCGCTTTTTCTTCCCGGCTGAAAGCCGAATAATATGATAAACGCCTAAGACGCTTATTTGAGAATGAAATGGAACTTTTGCCTAATTCTGTAAAGTGCATTGGTAACACGCTTTACATCAATGCCGAAACGCTCGGCAATCTCTGCGGCTGAGTACCCGCTGAGGTATTGATTTAAAATTTCAAATTCAAATTCACTCAATTTTGCTTTTAATGCCTTGGTAATCTCTTCAACCCTTTCTTTTTCTATTACCATAAGCTCGGGATTTTGAGTTTCATCTTGAATGAAATGATTATCTGATACAAGTTTCTCTTTCGGTATATGCTTTTTTTGCAGCATACTGCGTGCAATGGAATTAAAATGGTTATACACACACCTGTTTGCATATGTTTTAAACGCAACACCGGCATCTGCTTTAAAAGTACGCATGGCGTTTAAGACCGCAATCATACCCTCTTGCACCAGGTCTTCGCGTTCAAGACCGATGCCCGTGAATTTTTCGCTTGCAAAATATACAAGTGAATATAGCCTGGTGATTAATTCGTTGGCAGCGTGCGTATTGCCCTGCTTCACAAGCATAACCAGTTGCTCTTCACTATATGCCGAAAAAGCCGTATTACTCGAAATTAATTTTTGTATCATAGATATAAAATATTATACAGTTATTAAAAAAAATTGTCAATTATTTTAAAGTTTTCTATTTATTTTTATTCATTCCGCCTAATGATAACGAATGAAAACTGTAACTATTTCCATTTAATCCGTCACAATCTTGATATTCAATCACATTATGTGAAGTTTTCATATCTTATTTCACTATGGTTCTATTTCTTTCACCGTGAAAAATAATAACATAATATATAATCCGCATAACCATATAAATTTGAAAACCGCATAACCATATAAATTTGAAAAAGGGATTGCAAATTTATATTTTAGTATTATAATAGTAATGATTAGTTTACTTAATGAGGTATAATTATGAACATAGTGATTGCCGGCAGCGGTAAACTCGGCACAATGCTAACAAGAACCCTTGCAAAAGAAGGGCATAATGTTACGATTATTGACCGCAACTTGACTGTGACTGCCGAACTGATTGAAGAATACGATATTATGGCGGTAGAAGGCAACTGCGCTTCTATGGAAACACTTAGAAATGCCGGTATAGAAGAAGCGGATTTGTTAATTGTTACCACCGGTAGTGATGAACTCAACCTGCTTTCGTGTATGACGGCGCACGCGATGAACAGGACAATACACACCATTGCCCGTATCAGAACACCGGAATATATTGAATCCACCTATGCGATGCGAAAACCGCTGGCGCTTTCGCTCACCGTAAATCCCGAGCGCCACGCGGCAAGAGAAATCTCAAGGCTTTTAAAATACCCCGGCTTTATTAAACGCGAGAAATTTGCTAACGGGTTAATTGAAATTGTCGGTATTAAAATCACAAGCGACAGTCCCCTGCGCGATAAACCGTTGCGCAAACTGCCGCATATTGCGCACTGCCAGGTGATTGTTTGTACCGTGCTAAGAGCCGGTAAAACCGTAACACCGGATGGCGATTTTGTGTTTGAAGAGGGCGATGTGATTTATGTTACAGCATCGGGTGAAAACTTAAACACACTGATGAAAAATCTCGGTTTAATTAAGCGCAAAATCAAAAATGTGTTCATTGCCGGCGGTGGCAGAATCTCTTACTATTTAACTAAAATGCTTGAAAAAGACAAGTTTAATGTGAAAATCATTGAAACGAATCCGGAGCGTTGCGAAGAACTTGCCGAACATTTTGATGATATTACCATTATTAACGGTGATGCTTCGAGTATTGCCCTGCTTGAAAGAGAAGGCATTGAAAACTGCGATGCTTTAATCTCTTTAACCGGTATTGACGAACAAAATGCCGTGATTTCCATTTACGGCAGCAGTTTGAATATTCCTAAAGTCATCACGAAACTCGG
>CADBJA010000218.1 GCA_902794945.1 Oscillospiraceae bacterium | reverse complement strand
AGCAGATAATAATTTCACATTATGAAATATTATAAACTAATCGATTTTTATATTCAAGCACTTTATAATATTATATTTATATCATAGTGCACATAAAAAAATAATGATATTTGGCAATTTTAGCAATTTTTATTTTAATTCGATTTTAATATTGACATTGACTTGGCTAATTATATAATGAAGTAAAGTCCACAATACAAAACGCAATATCACAATATGAAACATATGCTAACAAAACGAGACTAACGATTATATTATGGCTATCCATTTTATTTAATGTATCAGAGGAGGATATTAATACAATGCCATCGAATGAAATACTGCATTCATTTAGAAAGATAGGGATAATTCCTGTTGTTGTATTAAATAAAACAGAGGATGCGTTGCCACTCGGAGAAGCTTTATGTGAAGGAGGGCTTCCAACAGCAGAGATTACATTCAGAACGGATGCAGCAGAGGATTCTATACGGAGAATGGTTCATACATTTCCGGATATGCTGATTGGAGCCGGTACGGTATTGAATACAGAACAAGTAGACAGAGCTATTGATGCAGGGGCAAAATTTATCGTTTCTCCAGGATTAAATCTTACAGTTGTGAAATATTGTAAGGAAAAAAATATTACCGTAATTCCAGGTATTCAAACCCCGACTGAAATAGAGATGGCATTAACAGAAAATATAGATACAGTTAAATTCTTTCCGGCAGAAATGTCGGGTGGATTAAATATGATGAAAGCACTGGCAGGACCGTATACAAATATTAGCTTTATACCGACCGGTGGAATTAATGCGTCAAATGTGCGTGAATATTTAAAATGGGATCGTATCGTTGCATGCGGCGGGAGCTGGATGGTTAATCAAAAAATGTTAAATACAGGAAACTTTGAAGCTATTAAATCCGCAGCCAGGGAGGCTTCACAAATTGTTAAAGAAGTTCGCGGATTTTAGGGAGGGTGATCAATGGACTTGAAGTTAAGGCCTGTGATGGATTGTAAATATGATGCGGTATCGCTGGGAGAGGTGATGCTTCGCCTCGATCCTGGCGAAGGCAGGATCCGCTGTGCACGTTCTTTCAAAGTATGGGAGGGTGGGGGTGAATACAATGTAATTCGCGGCCTGCATAAATGCTTTGGAATGAATACAGCTGTTATTACTTCTTTTGCTGATAATGAAGTTGGTAAACTGATGAGGGATCTCATTGAACAAGGCGGAGTAGATACTTCTCTTATTTATTGGAAACCAACGGATGGAATCGGCCGAGCCTGCCGAAATGGAATAAATTTTACGGAAAGAGGGTTTGGCTTACGCGGAGCAATCGGTTGCTCTGACCGTGCAAATACAGCAATTTCTCAAGCTAAACCTACAGATTTTAACTTTGATTATATTTTTGGCAAGATCGGAGCCCGATGGCTTCATACGGGAGGAATTTATGCGGCATTATCTGAACAAAGTTGTGATACTATAATCGAGGCAATAAAATCTGCCAAAAAAAATGGAACAATTATTTACGCATATTGAAAATAACTATGCCCGTTTTTCAAAGGGGCAAAAACGCATTGCGGATTATATTACTGACCATTACGATAAAGCCGCTTTTATGACTGCGGCAAAACTGGGGCAAAAAACCGGTGTGAGTGAATCTACCGTGGTGCGTTTCGCCGCACAACTCGGCTTTAGCAAATATGCGAAATTACAAAAAGAATTACAAAACATTGTGCGCACAAATTTAACCGCTTCACAAAGAATGGCGGTCACAAATGACAGGCTTGACGGGAAAGATATTATTACCAACACTTTACAGCGCGATATTGAAATGATCAAATCGACGATGGAAACGGTATCTCACGAAGATTTTTCGCAGGCGGTAGAGGCAATTAAGAGCGCAAAGCGGATTTATATTATCGGTGTGCGCAGTTCCGCCGCTCTCGCTTCATTTTTGGCGTTTTATTTTAATATGGTGTTTGAGGATGTGAAACTCGTTTCACCCTCCGGCAGCAGTGAAATACTCGAGTCAATTTATCACATCGACAAAGAGGATGTGTGCATTGCTATCAGTTTTCCGCGCTATTCCAATCGAACGGTGAGCGCCGTGCGCTTTATTGCAAACAGAGGGGCAAAAATTATTTCCATTACCGACAATGAGTTGGCGCCCTCTGCAAGATATGCCGATTATAAATTACTCGCACGCAGTGATATGGCTTCTTTCGGCGATTCTTTAGTAGCACCACTCAGTTTGATTAACGCGTTGATTGTGGCATCCACTTACGGTATGAATGAAAGTGCGCAACAAAACTTTAAAGAACTTGAGCAGATGTGGAAAGAGTTTAAAGTGTATGACGGTGATGAAAATAATGGCGGCTAAAGTAATTGTCATCGGCGGCGGTGCTGCCGGTTTAATGGCGGCAGGTACGGCAGTGCAAAACGGTGCCGCAGTTACCGTGATTGAAAAAAATGATAAACCGGGCAGAAAACTGATGATTACCGGCAAAGGCAGATGCAATGTTACCAATAACTGTAACGAAATAGATGCACTCATTAAAAATGTGCCGACTAACGGACGATTTTTATACAGTGCCTTTTCCTTTTTTATGCCGAAAGATACGATGGCTCTATTCGAAAGTTTAGGCGTACCGCTTAAAACCGAAAGGGGAAACCGTGTGTTTCCGGTTTCAGATAAAGCCGCCGATATTGTTGATGCGCTAAAAACATATACCGAAAAAGCAACATTTGTTAAAGGTCAGGTAAAAACGCTTGTTTGTAAAGATAACCGCATCGAATACTGTCGGCTTGAAGACGGCAGAATATTGTATGCCGACAGGTTTATACTCGCCACAGGCGGTAAATCTTACCCGCTTACCGGTTCGACCGGCGACGGTTATTTAATAGCAAAAGGTATCGGGCATACCGTTACCTCGATTCACCCTTCGTTGGTGGCGCTGAAATCTTCTAACGGTTTTTGTTCACTGTTACAAGGCTTATCGCTAAAAAATGTTACATTATCTCTTTTTGAAACCGGGAAGAAGAAAGCCAAATATACAGAACTGGGTGAAATGCTTTTTACCCATTTCGGCATCAGCGGTCCGCTTGTATTAAGCGCAAGCGCCTATATTAAGAGTTTTGAAAAGAAAAGTTATTATGTTTCTCTCGATTT
>CADBJA010000217.1:3248-4792 GCA_902794945.1 Oscillospiraceae bacterium | reverse complement strand
AGGACAGCTTTTCCTTCTTCCCGCGCTTGATGAGCGAGGGCGGCACCGGTTGCGCGCCGATGTGCATTAAACGCCACTGTGACAGTTCGTAGTTTTCAAGGTGAATTCTGCCGGAATCAATCGCATCTAAAATATCTTGCGCCCACGGAACGAGCAACCAAACAATAGAGCATTTTTCATCCGACACCGCTTTAATAATCCACTCCGGTTTCACACCTTTTAACAGCACGGCTTTACCGCCTACGAGGAACGAGCCGAACCAGTGCATTTTTGCGCCGGTGTGATAAAGCGGCGGAATGCAAAGGAATACATCTTCATGCGTTTGGGAGTGGTGGTTTTGCTCGGTCATAGCCGAGTGCACCAATGAGCGGTGTTTATGTAATATTGCTTTCGGGAATCCGGTTGTGCCGGAAGAAAAGTAGATTGCCGCATAATCACTCTCGGTCAGCGTGATGTTGGGGGATACATCGGTACAAAATGATGTCATCTTCTCATAACTGTCGGCAAATGAAGGGCAATCTTCACCCACATAAAAAATATCTTTCACTTGCGGTATTTCACCGCAAATCTGTTCAATTCTGCCAATAAATTCGGGACCGAATACAAGGCGGGTACTGTCACTCTTTTCAAGGCAATACTTAATTTCATCCGCTGCATAGCGGTAATTGAGCGGCACGGCAATGGCGCCTGCCTTTAAAATGCCGAAGTAAACGGGCAACCACTCAATCGAGTTCATCAGTAATATTGATACCTTTTCGCCTTTTTTGCAACCCCTTGCCAATAAGAGGTTGGCAAATTTGTTTGCCTTTTCTTCAAATTCAGCCCAAGTAATTTCGCGCCGAAACGGTTCACCCGGTTCCGGTTGAATTAAAGAGTATTCACGCCAAGTGGTCTTGCTTTCGGGTTGAAAGGAAGGGTTGATTTCCACAAGCGCCGTTTCCTCCGGATAGGTGCGCGCATTTTGTGTGAGTATGTCGATTAGTGTCATTCTTCTTACATCCTTACTGTACATTATATTGTAATAAAATTTTTACAAATAATAATTATATCACTATTAATATCATTATTCAATAATGAAATTGTGCTTTTTTGTGAAACAAACTTACAATTTTTGGTTGAATTAAATGATGAATGAGATATAATAAATATATACCGTTTAACGCTTGCCCTTGTCAGGCGCACCCTGTTAGGCAATGTCGTCAACTTAAGGCACAAGGCATAAGGCACAAGGCACAAGGCACAAGTAGGGCTCGCCTTGCTCGCCTGAAAGAAGAAAGAAAAAAGAAGAATGGAGAATGGAGGGCGAGGCACTCGCTCGTCCAAACAAATTACACAATAGAAAGAATTTGCGAGCAAATCCTTTAGTATTGCTTCATTTGTTTCTCCTCTCCCCAAAAAGTTTGCTGTGCAATACTTTTCGGGGTCCCCGGTATCGCTTCGCTCTATTTCTTGGTGCGCCGAGGTCATTGCACACTACAATGTTAGATTAGAAAGTTCTTTCGTCGCTTTGCTCCTCAAGATGACATTTTAAATGTAAAATGTAG
>CADBJA010000217.1:0-3229 GCA_902794945.1 Oscillospiraceae bacterium | reverse complement strand
AAAATGTAGAAATTAGAATGTAGAATGAAAAGATCTCTCCGCTTCGGTCGAGATGACATTTTTAAATGTAAAATGTAGAAAGTAGAATTTAGAATTATAGTTGCAAACAACATATCATACAAATCAAGTGCGAATGTGTCGCCCTTTCATTCTTCATTCTTTTTTCTTCTTTGCAAGGCTTTGCCTTGCCTGTCATTCCGAGCGTAGTCGAGGAATCTTTAAATCGGTACACCGAGGTCATTGCACCCTACAAAAAGTTTTTTCGTTGTTTTTTTCTCAAGATGACAGATAATTTGTGTCATTCTGAGTGAAACGAAGAATCTTTACAATCGCGAAGGACGGAGCCCTTCCACTCGCTAATAAGCCAATAGGCTAATAGGCTAATAGGCTAATAAGCTAATAAGCTAATAAGCTAATAGGCTTTTTTCAACATTCAAAACTCAAAATTCAAAATTTTTTTAATACAAGGAGAACCCAATGAAAAGAAGCGAAATTGAAAACAAATACAAATGGAATACAGATTTGATTTATAGTTCGATGGATGCATTTAATGCCGACTTTGAAAAGGCGGGGCAGATGCTCAAAGACCTTGCCGGCAAAGAAAATGTGATGTGTCACTCGGCAAAAGATTTGTATGATACACTTGAACTGATGACCAAAACCGAAATGCTCATTTTGCGCTTATACCACTATGCGCACTTAAATTCGGATGTTGATACTGCCGATAACGGCTTTTTGGCACTCAGCGGCAAGTGTGAAAACCTATTTAATGAAATGGGTGCCGCATCTTACTTTGTAGCACCGAAAATGATTGCGCTTGAGGATGATACACTGAATGCGTGGTATGCGGAATTTCCAAAATTGGAAGAATACCGCAGAAATATTGATGCCGAGCGCAGGTATAAACCCTTTATGCTTGATGATAACGGTGAAAAATTGCTTGCCCAAATGCATATGTGCCTCGGCTCGCAAGAAACAGCTCGCGATGTGTTCTCTTATGCCGATTTAAAATTTGGTGACATTACGGATGCCGAGGGCAATACCGTAGCACTGAATGATACCAATTATATTCCGTTTATGATGGGAAATGACAGAGGTGTGAGAAAATCCGCTTTTACCACACTTTATGCTACTTACAAGCAGTTTGCCAACACCTATGCCGCGCTTTTAAACGGCTATGTGAAAGAAAAAACAACACTTGCTAAAATCAGAAAATTTCCTAACAGTTTAGAAGCAAGTGTGTTTGCCGATGAAGTGCCTGCAACCATTTACAACAACTTAATTGAGAGTGTAAATAAAAATATGCAAGTGATTTACGATTACTATGCACTTAAGAAAAAAGTGCTTGGTGTAGATGAGTTGCATATGTATGATATTTATGCACCGCTTGTGGGTGAAATTGATGATAAATACACCTATGAACAAGCGGTTGAAACCGTGCTTGATACCGTGAAGATTTTAGGGGATGATTATGCATCCGTTTTAGAGGACGGTATTAAAAACAGAGGGTGGATTGATGTATTCCCGACCGAGAACAAAAAGGGCGGTGCCTATTCTTCCGGCGGTGGGGAAATACAGCCTTATATTTTGCTCAATTACACCGAAACACTTAATGATATTTCGACCTTAGCGCACGAGGCGGGGCACTCGATGCACACTTATTTTTCAAGCAAAAATAACCTGCCGCAACAAACCGGTTACACCATTTTTGTGGCAGAAGTGGCATCTACAGTCAATGAATTGTTATTGGCACACAAATTGTTGCGCGAGAGTGATGATAAAACCCAAAAGCGCTATATTTTAAATCAATTAATGGAAACTTACAAAGGTACTTTGTACCGCCAAACGATGTTTGCCGAGTTTGAAAAACAAATGCATGAACTTGTGGAAGCGGGCGAAGTGTTAACCGGTGATTTGTTAAGCGAAAAATACTATGCCATCAACCAAAAATACTTTGGTGAGGGTGTTGTGTTAGATAAAGAAATTCAGTATGAATGGGAGCGTATTCCGCATTTTTATTACAATTTTTATGTCTATAAATATGCTACTTGCATTTCTGCCGCTTCGGCAATTGTAAAGCGTATAGAAACAGAAGGGGAAGCATATGTGAAAAAATACATCGGTTTTCTTTCTTGCGGCGGTTCCAAAACACCGCTTGACTCCCTCAAAGTGGCAGAAATTGATATGACTTCACCCGATGTGGTAAATGCCGCAATAGAAGACTTTGCAAATGTGATTAAGCAGTTTGAAGAATTGTTATAATCAAATCATAATGCATTCGCTACGCTTAATAAAGAAGAAAGAAAAAGAAGAATGACAGGCGGGAACACCCGCACCCGTTCTGCTTTCGCTCTAAAGGTGAAAATGATGGATTTACAACAGATAATTGATGAAAGTAACAATATTGTGTTTTTTGGCGGTGCCGGGGTATCGACCGAAAGCGGTATTCCCGATTTTCGAAGTGTAGACGGTTTGTACCATATGCAATACGATTACCCGCCGGAAGAAGTTATTTCGCACTCTTTCTTTGTGCGCAATCCGGAAGAGTTTTACCGTTTTTATAAAGATAAAATGCTTTGTTTGGATGCCGAGCCGAATGCGGCACACAAAACATTGGCAGCGCTCGAAAAAAGCGGCAAATTAAAAGCGGTTGTTACGCAAAATATTGACGGTTTGCACCAAAAAGCGGGCTCGCAGTGTGTATATGAACTGCACGGCAGTGTGTTGCGCAACTACTGCATGAAGTGCGGCAAGTTTTATGATGCCGCATACATAAAGCAAAGCGAGGGAATCCCGCACTGCACTTGCGGCGGCACCATTAAACCCGATGTTGTGCTATATGAAGAAGGGTTGGACCAAGATGTGATTACCGGCGCCGTGAATGCGATTGCCGGTGCCGATACACTCATTGTGGCAGGCACTTCTCTTGTGGTGTATCCGGCTGCAGGGTTGATTCGCTATTTTAGAGGGAAACATTTGGTTTTAATTAATTTACAACCGACCGATGCCGACCACTTGGCAGAACTGGTAATTCGCGAAAAAGTGGGCGAAGTGTTGGGCAAAATTAAAATCTGATTTATGGCTCGCAACGCTCGCAAAGAATAAATTCTAAATGCTAAATTATAAATGTTAAATTTTAAAGATCTTTCGTCGCTTTGCTCCTCAAGATGACATTTTAAATGTAAAATGTAGAAATTAGAATGTAGAATGAAAAGATCTCTCCGCTTCG
>CADBJA010000216.1 GCA_902794945.1 Oscillospiraceae bacterium | reverse complement strand
GCGCTTCTACCACTCATCTGATTGCAAAGAAAACAAATATTTATAATTTTTGTGTTGTATTAAATTATGTCCAATTTCACGGTTTTAGGAAAAGAGCCATGCCCGACAGGCATTCCCTATTTGACAGTTGCACGTTTCACGCGCAGTTACTCGCTACGCTCGCAGTTGCAGGCAAAGCCTGCAGTTAACAGTATTTTAACTACGCAAAGCGTAACTATGAACGATAGTGAATAACTGCAAACACTGTTTGCGGGCTGCGCGTGAAACGCGCAACTGACAAATAAAAATTTGCAGGCTCTCTGAGCCTGCAAATCCCTATTTTTCTTTTAGTTCTACAATATATCTCGACAATGCATTTTGCCATTTTGGCAAGCGGTTGAACGAGGCAAAATCGAGGCTGATTTTGGAAAGCCTTGAATTGTGCGGGCGCTCTACCGGTGAGGGGTAGGCGGAAGAATCTACCGGTATAATGCGGCAGGCAATGCCGGCTTCTTTCATAATCTGCGCGGCAAACTCCGCCCAAGAGCAAAAGCCCTCGTTGGTGGCGTGGTAGGTGCCGTATTTGGTGGTGAGCACCATATCGGCAAGTAAGCGCGCCAAATCTTTGGTATAGGTCGGCGAGCCGATTTGGTCGGCTACGACCGTCAACTCGGTTTTTTGCCTGCCGAGTTTTATCATCGTTTTCACAAAATTATTGCCGTTGAGCCCGTACACCCAAGAGGTACGCACCACAAAGGTTTTCGGGTTGATGCGGGCGGCAATTTCGCCCTCCAATTTGGATTTGCCGTAAACATTGAGCGGTCCGGTTTCATCATCCACATTGAACGGGGTATCTCCGCTGCCGTTAAACACATAATCGGAACTGATGTAAATGAGTTTGCATTTTAAATAGCGGCACGCTTCGGCAATATTGCGCGTGCCTTCCACATTTACTTTAAAACACGCTTCCTCATTCTCTTCGGCAGCATTTACATTGGTATATGCCGCGCAGTGAATGACAGCGCTCGGTTGAAAAGTTCTGATAAAATAATCGGTTTGGGCTTTATCGGTCAAATCAAAATCGTCAATGTCAACACCTTTACAGGGAATGCCCCTGCTCTCAAGTTCAAGCACCACATCGTGCCCCAATTGACCGTTTACACCGGTAACTAATATATTTTCCATAAACTAACAGTTTTCTCCAAAAATAAAGTTTACATCGCTCTCGCTTAACAGCGGAGCGTTCCCATCTTTTTCGGAAATAATCGGCGTATCAATTTGCCAATCCACCCCGATTGCCGGGTCATTAAAGCGAATAGAGCGGTCGTGTGCCGGGCTGTAATAGTTATCTACTTTATACTGCACTTCCACATCTTCACTCAGTGTTAAAAAGCCGTGGGCAAAGCCCTTGGGAATATAAATCATTTTTTTGTTTTCGGCAGACAGTTCTACCGCCACCCATTTGCCGAAGTTAGGGCTGCCCTTGCGAATATCCACCGCCACATCTAAAATTTTGCCCCTGGTGCAGCGCAATAATTTGGTTTGCGCCATCGGTGCCTTTTGAAAATGCAAACCGCGCACGGTACCTTTGCCTTTGGAGTAAGACTGATTATCTTGTACAAACACGGTATCAATACCGATTTCGTGAAATTTCTCGGCGGTGTAAGTTTCGCAAAACCACCCTCTGTGGTCGCCAAACACCTGCGGGGTAATCACATACACACCGTCTAACGAAGTTTTTTCTTTGGTCATACTGTTTTTCCTTATTCTTGCTAAAATCGGGTACGGTGGACACCTTGCACCGGTTTTATCTTTCTTTCGGGAGGGCACAGAGACCCTCCCCTACAAATAGAGCGAAGCGGAACGGGTGCGGGTGCCCCGCCCTTCACTTTGGCGTAGCCAAAATTTCATCGCGACCTCTGTCGCGATTTCATTCGCCAAAGGCGAATTTCATTGAACAATAACGCACAGCGTTATTGTTCCTTCCCCCACACCGGCCGCTTCACCTGTGCTTTGCCGTTCGGGTTGGGGTTATTGTATAAAATCTCGCCCCTTGCCACTTTTAGTAAGTGCCTGCCGTAAATGGATTTGCCGTAAGCCTCGGCGCTCTCTAAAAGTTTCGCCTTGGTAATCCAGCGGTTGTTATAGGCAATCTCTTCGGGAGCAGAGATTTGAATACCCTGCAAGGATTCTATGGTTTTAATGAAATTAGCCGCATCCAAAAGTGCATCTACCGTACCGGTATCCAGCCAAGCATAGCCTCTGCCGAGTTGCTTCACATCTAACTTACCGGCTTTTAAGTACGCCGCATTTACATCGGTTATTTCATACTCGCCGCGGGCGCTCTTTTGGAGCCCCTTGGCAATTTTAACCACATCATTATTGTAAAAATACATACCGGTGACCGCATAATTGGATTTTGGGTGCTTCGGTTTTTCTTCAATCGAAACCGCCTTGCCCTTACTATCAAACTCCACCACACCGAATGCGGTCGGGTTCTCCATATAATAGGCAAAAATGGTTGCCGGGCTCTTCATCGTAGCCGCTTCACGCAACATATGTCCGAGACCGGAGCCGTAAAAAATATTATCGCCCAAAATCATTGCCACATCATCGTCACCGATAAAATCTTCACCGATCACAAATGCCTGTGCCAATCCGTCCGGCGATTCTTGAATCGCATACTGAATGTCGATACCGAATTGCGAACCATCACCGAGTAAATCCATAAATTTCGGCGTATCATCCGGTGTGGAAATCACCAAAATTTCACGAATGCCCGCCAGCATCAGGGTGGATAACGGGTAATAAATCATCGGCTTATCATAAATGGGTAAAAGTTGTTTTGAAGTTACGGTTGTCAGCGGGTATAACCTTGTGCCGGAACCGCCTGCCAAAATAATGCCTTTCATAAAACAAACTCCTGTTCCTGAATTAAGGGGAACCACGGTTTCGCCCCTGTATTAAATATGGTTTTAAATTTAAGCATATTTATATAAATATAATATAAACCAAAATATGGAAATAGTCAAGACAAATAGGGATTTGCAGAGCAAATCCCTATTTGTAATGAATAGTGAATAATGAATGATGAATAATTGAGGGAGGGACACCCTCACCCGTTTGATAGATGAAAAGATAATATCTGTTATGCGCATATTTAAGCCAATTTTGGACTAAATCTAAACTAATACAATCAAGTGCGAATGTGTCGCCCTTAATTATTCACTTAGCCGAGCATAACATTAGTTATGCGAACGCCAAGGTTCTGACACT
>CADBJA010000215.1 GCA_902794945.1 Oscillospiraceae bacterium | reverse complement strand
ATAAGTGAGAAAAAAGACTTTGCATACTTGCCGTATTCATAGGCTTTTTTGTCGCTTAGGCGGATGAAAGAACAACGCAAAAACCGACACCTCTTTATTGAGGGTGCCCCAAGGGGTGGATTTGTTTTAGTATTTATTATGTACATCTTCCGCAAACATCAGCATATCTTTAATTTCAAGCACGGTGCCGTCATCGAGGGTGGCGGTGCCGTTAAGTCTGCCGAATACCTGGTGTTGGTCGGTCAAAATCGGTCCGATTGCCGTGCGGTCGGAGCGGTCCATCACCGGGTTAAAGGTACACTCAAATCTGCCGTCGTTAGAAGTGAACTTCCACTCGCCCATATAGTTTTTGGTGCCGTCTGCATTTAACGGAATTTCAAATGTCACTTCATCCAACTTATGCGCCTTACCATCATAGAATAACATATTTTCTGTTGCGCTCGAGCGGTCGGTAAAACCGTAACCGAGGTTAAAGCCGAAGGGCTTGCCGTTAATCGTTTGGTTACCGCTTGACCAGTACCAGGTGTTATCGTAAGTCCATACGCCTCTGCCCCAATCAAGGGTGCCGTAGTCGGTGGCAGGGTCAAAAATATATTCCCTGTCGCCGTAAACCGCCTTACCCTTAGCGCGCATACAGTTAATTTTTTGGTTGTAGTAGAAATGGTCCGGTTTTTCCGCCCACGGGGTGGCGATACACATAGAATCCATTTCGGGTTGCTCCAAGCGAATATCGCATTTAAACATTTCACCGTCCAACCCGTCATACTGACAAAGGATTCTTCTGTAACCGGGCTCTTGAATAAATTTTAATTTTAAGTTTTTGTTTTTAAAACTGACATTGCCGCCGGAGGAATCTTTCGGCAACGCATATTTGCCCATCGGCAACGCGGTAATAACGGGATTGGTATGGTTTTCATTCCTGTCAAAATCCAATAGTGTTACACTAATCATACCGATATACCCTAAGTCGGATACGGTAAAGGCACACGCGTGGTTTTTCCCGACAACCAGGTAATAATCCCACTCTTTAATGCGCCACTTGGGGGCTTTAATTTGGTCTCTGCTGTAATCCCAAATCAGGCTTTTTGCCCAACCGGGCTCGGCAATATGGCCGTTAGCATCCAAAAGTTTTTGTGCTTTTGTTACTTCATGCTGCATACTCATAATATTTCCTCCTCAAAAAAGTTTGTATTTATTTCTCGGTTTCGCTTTCTTTTTCTTTTAAATTCGCCCTTAAAGAAGCGCCGAATGTTCTGCCGTGATTATAAATTTTACGGTTATCGAGCGACCACTGTCTGGATGAAAAGTCGCCGGTATTCACACTGTTAATCGCCGTGTTAAACTCAAACAAGGTGGCATCTAAATTGTCGATGACCGACAACACTTCCGCCTCCGCAAATGAGGGGCGTTTTGCCGCACCGAACTCCGGCTCACCGTGGTGTGAGATGACCATATGTTCTAACAGGATCGCGGTTTCTTCGTCAATGCCGAGTTCCTTTGCGGCAATCTCAATTTCAATTGCACCCTTTACAAGGTGCCCGACCAGTTCCCCCTGCACCGTGTATTTGGAAGCAAGCCCCAAGTCGTTAATCTCCATCTCATCAATTTTACCGAGGTCGTGCACAATCACACCGGAGAGTAATAACTCTCTGTCTAAAAACGGGTACACTTCACAAATGCGGTCGGCAATACGCAACATAGAAAGGGTGTGGAATAACAATCCCCCGCGCTCGGCATGGTGCATATTGACCGCTGCCGGTGCGTTCAAAAGGGCTTCGCCGCGCTTTTGGAGCAGGTATTTGACGATCTTTTTTAAATCATCATCTTCAAAATTTTCAAGTACGGTGTAAATTTCATTTAACATCCACTGGCTGTCTTCCGGCGAAGAAGCCACGAGTTCCGATACATCAAAATCATCACTCTCTACAATTGGTCTGATATTGCTTACACGAAACTGCGGCGCACCCTTAAACTCCTCTTCACTGCCGCGCACTTTTACCGGCATAGAGGGTGCCAACCCGGCGTGTCTGATTTCATCATAATCCCACAGTTTTGCAGGCACTTCACCGGTGGCATCCGCCAAAACCATATCAAGGTAAGGTTTGCCGTTGCGTGTGCTTTTTTTATCAAGTGTTTTGATTAAACAAAAAAGGTCTTTGAGCCCTTTTTCTTTATTGACTTCAATATATTTCATAATGTGCTCCGTAACAAGTAATATATAGTTATTTTATCATATATAATCTATCATTTCAACTCTGTATTTATATAATTAAGCAGATAGCAGGCAGCAGTTAGCGGTTAGCGATTGGGCGACACATTCGCACTTGTTCCGCTTCGCTCTAATGAAACGGTAGGTTAATATACATAAAAATACAAGTATTAAAAACCGTGTAGATACGCACTTTTTAAGCCTCCCTCTATCGAGGGAGGTGGCACGCCGTAGGCGTGACGGAGGGAGAGATGTACAAATCGGGTGTGGGTGCCCCGCCATTCACTCCACCCCAACTCTCCAAACTCTAATTTTTCAAATAACGGAAAGTGACTTTTTACAAAAATAAGAAAAGAGACCTGAAAATGATGTTTATTGAAAACCGTGTGTAAATATGATAAAATACATTCTGAGTTTTTCAATTAGAAAAGCAAGAATAATTTTTATTTGGAGAAAAATATGCACACCTTAAATATTGTACTTTTAGAACCGCAAATTCCGCAAAACACCGGCAACATTGCGCGCACTTGTGCCTGCACCGGCGCAAGGCTACACTTAATTGAGCCGATGGGTTTTCGCGTGGACGATAAAAAGTTAAAGCACGCAGGGCTTGATTACTGGCACTTTTTAGATATCAATTACTATTTGGATTGGGAAGATTTCATCTCTAAAAACAAGGGTGAAATGTTCTTTTTTTCTACCAAAGCGCCCAATCGCTACAATGATGTCACCTACCCCGATAACTGCTATATTGTTTTTGGCAGAGAAGATGCGGGGCTGCCCGAAGAACTACTCAAAGCGAATAAAGAGTACTGTGTGCGCATCCCCATGCAAAGCGAGTGCCGCTCGCTCAACCTCTCCAATTCGGTCGCGGTGGGCGTGTATGAAGTGTTGCGCCAGTGGGATTTTCCGCAACTCAAAGAGAAAGGCGAACTGACGAGGTACGAGTGGTAAATTCTAATTCAGCTGTGCTAAATTAGAATTTAATGAATGATGAATATTGAATAATGAATAATTGTGGGAGGGACACCCTCACCCGTTTGATAGATGAAAAGAGAATATC
>CADBJA010000214.1 GCA_902794945.1 Oscillospiraceae bacterium | reverse complement strand
AGTGCGAATGTGTCGCCCAATCGCTAACCGCTAACTGCTGCCTGCTATCTGCTTAAATTCTAATTTAGCCACCGCAAGGGTGGCATAAATTAGAATTTAATCTTGTCTGCCACATACAGCCCCTGTGCGCCTGCCTGCGACAGGGAACGGGTGACGGCGGCACCGTCGCCGATACAATATATATCTTCGGCAATTTCAAAGTGATTATTCAAAAACTTCGGTCTTGCGGAATAATACTTACACTCGGCACCGTAAAGCAATGTATCTCTATTTGCCGTGCCGGGGGCAATTTTGTCGAGTGCATAAATGGTTTCAATAATATTATCAAGTTGGCGTTTGGGCATACAAAGGCTCAAATCACCCGGTGTGGCATTGAGTGTCGGAATCGTGGTCGATTGGGAGAGCCTATGTGCATTTGTTCTTCTACCCTCTACGAGGTCACCGAAGCGCTGCACAATGACACTGCCGCCCGATACCATATTCGCAAGCCCCGCAATTTGCTTGGCATACTCAATGGGTTGATTAAAGGGTTCTGTGAAGTTTTGGGTAGATAAAATCGCAAAGTTTGAATTTTTGGTTTTGAGTGCCTCATCGGAATTAGCGTGCCCGTTTACGGTCAAAATACCGTTGGAGTTTTCCATCACCACTTCGCCGCCGGAATTGAAGCAGAACATTCTGGTTTTATCACCGTATGTCTTGGTGCGGTACACAATTTTCGGCTCATAAATCTGCTTGGAAATATCCTCCCAAATCACACGCGGCAATTCCACACGCACACCGATATCCACTTGCGAGTTGGAAAGCGGAATATCATTTTCATGGCAGAATTTTTCAAGCCAGGAGGAACCGACTCTGCCCACGGCAATAATCAGTTTATCATAGGTATAAATTTCGCCCTTTGCGGTAACGGTTTTGCCTGCAATATCAATATTCTCTACCGCACAGCGCGTGTAAATATCAACCTTTTCTTTTAAGATTTCAACAAGTTTTGTCATAATGCGCAGGTTACCGTCGGTACCGAAATGCACCACTTCACCCTGCAACATATGTAAATCGTACTTAATCGCTTCCGCCTTTAATCTGTCATTGGGTTGGTAGACCTTGTGTTTATCATCAAGCGGTTTTAAAATATCATACACCTGGTACTGATAATCAAGCGCCTTATCGTGACCGATATACTCCTGCAACCAGCCGCCGTATTCGGTGGTGATATTAAACTTACCGTCCGAAAACGCGCCGGCGCCGGCAATACCGCTCATAATGTCGCACGTGGGGCAGTGAATGCATTTATCCACTTTCCCCTCCACAATGGGGCACTTTCTGTTTTCAAGCCCGGAGCCCTGCTCAAAAATGGCAACGGAAGGGGTGTTATCACCCTCACTCAATCTCTTGGCAGCCATCAAACCGCCGATACCGCCGCCGATAATAATTACATCATACTTTTTCATACTAATCTCCATTCTGCCGCAAACGGCAACATAAATAGGAATAAAATATCAGAGCGAAGCGGAACGGGAGCGGGTGTTCCTCCTAACCGGAGCCCGTCCCCTCTGTCACTTCGTGACATCTCCCCGCACTGCGGGGAGTCACCCTCAATTCTTCATTCTTCATTCTTCATTTGTGAAAGTGACAACTTTCACACTATTCTCACCTTTACTTTAATTTTTAAAACTATGAATCGGAGCAGGGATTCTTCCCTCTCTGTTAATAAACGCCTCCGGAGAGTAGCCGTTAACCGGCATCACGGGGGCAGAACCGAGCAAACCGCCGAATTCCACACTTTCGCCCACGGTTTTCCCGTAAACCGGTATCACCCTGACCGCTGTTGTTTTTTGGTTGACCATACCGATTGCCGCTTCATCCGCAATGATACCCGAAAGGGTTGCCGCCGGTGTGTCGCCCGCCACAGCTATCATATCTAAACCAACGGAGCAAACACAGGTCATTGCCTCTAATTTTTCTATCGTGAGCGCACCGCGGTTGACCGCATCAATCATACCCTGATCTTCACTCACGGGAATAAATGCGCCCGAAAGCCCGCCCACATAGCCGGATGCCATCACACCGCCTTTTTTGACCTGGTCATTGAGCATGGCAAGGGCTGCCGTTGTGCCGGGCGCGCCGACACTTTCTAACCCGATTTCTTCCAAAATCTCTGCCACCGAGTCACCGACTGCAGGGGTGGGGGCGAGCGATAAATCAATAATGCCGAACGGCACGCCGAGCCTTGCGGAGGCTTCTCTTGCCACCAACTGCCCGACACGGGTGATTTTAAATGCGGTTTTCTTAATCGTTTCGCACAACAATTCAAAATTTTCACCGCGCACTTTTTGAATGGCGGTTTTCACCACGCCGGGACCGCTGACACCCACGCTAATCACGGCATCACCTTCACTTACGCCGTGAAAGGCGCCTGCCATAAAGGGGTTATCATCCGGCGCGTTGCACAGCACCACCAATTTTGCACAGCCGATACTGTTATTCTCACGGGTGAGATATGCCGTTTTTTTAATCACCTCACCCATTAAACGCACGGCATCCATATCGATACCGGTTTTGGTGGAACCGACATTGACGGAAGAGCAAATGCGCTCGGTACAGGCGAGGGCTTCCGGGATGGATAAAATCAAGTTTTTATCTGCCTCGGTCATCCCTTTCGACACAATCGCCGAATAGCCGCCAAGAAAATTGACGCCGACCGCTTTTGCCGCTCTATCGAGCGTTTTGGCGATTTTGACAAAATCCGCCGGCGTTTTGCACGCACAACCGCCCACAAGTGCAATCGGGGTGACCGCCACGCGCTTGTTGACAATCGGCACGCCGAAATCGCGCTCAATCGCCTCACCGGTTGCTACCAAATTGCCGGCATAGCGCAAAATTTTATTGTAAATGTTTTCGCACAGCACATCCACTTCGGCGGCACAACAATCCAACAGGCTGATGCCCATGGTAATGGTGCGCACATCCAAGTTTTCGTGCTCTATCATTTTATTGGTTTCAATAACTTCGTTTCTGCTAATCATAAAGTTCCTTTCAAATTCTAATTTACACCACCTTTACGGTGGCTAAATTAGAATTTAAGCAAATAGCAGGCAGCAGTTAGCGGTTAGCGATTGGGCGACACATTCGCACTTGATTGTATTTGTTTTGATTTAATCCAAATTTGGCTTAAACATGCGAAGAATAGACATCATCTTTCCATCTATCAAACGGGTGTGGGTGTCCCACCCTCTCGCTACCGGCTATCGGCTAACAGCTAACAGCTTAAATTCT
>CADBJA010000213.1 GCA_902794945.1 Oscillospiraceae bacterium | reverse complement strand
TTACAATCAGGTATGGGCGAAGCCCATCCATTAACTGAAAACTGAACTCTGAAAACTGAAAACTATTTATCGGGCTCTTTGAGCCCGATAAAAAACCCGCCCGGCAGTGCCGAGCGGGTTTACTTTGTTACTTTAACATTAATAGGTATTGCTCCAACCGTTATTCATAAAGGAAATGGCAAAAGCCTCTTGCCCGTAGTTTTCTGCGGCAAGCACAACGGAAATATCACCGATATTCACATCTTTATTATGGTCAACATCGGAACCGATATTCTCTGTTGTAACGTTGTTGCCGAGTTGAACGACTGCTTCAGCCACATCATTAATATCAATCACACCGCTGTTATCCACATCACCGGCAATCACGGTGTTATAATAAATCTCAATATCATCACCGGCAGCGACATTAATATCGGTCACTTTAAACTCGGTATAACCGGGAACGGAAACAACCAAATCATAATCGCCCGCCGGAATACCCGCTAAAAGATAGGAACCATCCCCGTCGATATTGACCGCTTTCACGGCGCTATCACCCTGTTTTAAAATCACCTTACCGTCATTATCAAATGTAAACGGAACATCTACCTTGCCGCGAATGTAAGCCGCATTATCGGCAAATGCGACGGTAGAGAATGAAAGTACCAAAAGTGCAACGAGTAATAAAGAAAGAATTTTTTTCATCGTGAAGTCCTCTTTTCTGTTCAAATCTTTAAAACCGTTATTTGTGGTGAACACACATAACTTTTTATAAATTAATCTAATACATATATAATATTATAACAAAAGTTTTTCACTGTCAAGTATTTTTATTATATTATTCTCACAAAAAACGGAATATTTTTCTCCCCGTTTCATTTTTCCGGCTAACATCATATCCGTCAGTGCATTTTCAATTTCATCACGAATCGCGCGCCTGACAGGGCGTGCGCCGGCATGTTCCCTTTCAACCATACGGCAAATATGCTCTGTAACGCTTGCATCAACCGTCAACGCACAATCATATTTTTTGCGCACTTTTTCACACAGTGCCTGTGTTTCGGCATCAATAATGGCAGATAACTGTGCATGGTGCAGTGCGTTAAAAATAATAATATCATCAATACGGTTGATAAACTCGGGCTTAAATTTTTTACGCAATGCCGCCTTCACTTCCCGCTGCACTTGCGGCGCCGCATCGCCAAAACCCAAAGAAAAATTTTTGTGCAAAATATCGGCACACAGATTGCTGGTCATTATAATAATCGTATTTCTGAAATTAATTTTTCTACCGGTAGCATCTTCCAACTCACCTTCATCCAGAATGCTTAAAAGCAGGTTAAACACATCCGGATGTGCCTTTTCAATTTCATCAAAGAGCACCACGCAATACGGTTTTCGCCTCACCTTTTGCGTCAGTTGCCCGCCTTCTTCAAATCCCACATACCCCGGCGGTGCGCCGATTAAACGGGAAACGGCGTGCTTTTCCATAAATTCCGACATATCGACCGTGATGAGAAAATCGCCTGAGCCGAACACCTGCTGTGCAAGCGCCTTTGAAAGTGCCGTTTTACCCACGCCGCTCTCACCGATAAACAAAAAAGAACCGATAGGTCTGCCCGTATTGCCGATGCCCACCCGAGAGCGACGCACCGCTTTTGCAATGGCGGCAATCGCCTGTTCCTGACCGATAACTGCCTTGCTCAGTTCTTTTTCAAGAGAGCCCAGTTTTGCGGATTCATCTTCATCTATTTTAGAAAGCGGAATCCCCGTCCACTGCGAAACGATTTTCGCAATATCCTCTGCATCCACCCGCAGTTTTGCATTGCCGGTTTTGGTTCTTAAAATTTTTGTTTCGCTTGCCGCTTCATCTATCAAATCAATTGCTTTGTCGGGCAAAAAGCGATCTGTAATGTAACGCTCGGACAATTCGGTTGCTGCTCGCAAAGCGCCATCGGTATATTCCACGGTATGGTGCTCTTCATAACTTTTTTGAATTCCTTTTAAAATATTTAAGGTTTGCTCGGCGGTCGGTTCTTCCACCATAATCGGTTGAAAACGGCGCTCCAATGCGGCATCCTTTTCAATATTTTTGCGGTATTCCTCGGTGGTGGTGGCACCGATAAGTTGTATTTCTCCCCGCGCAAGTGCGGGTTTTAAAATATTGGCGGCATCCACGGCGCCTTCTGCCGCACCTGTTCCGATTAGATTATGCACTTCATCAATAAATAAAATCACATTGCCCAGGCGTTTCACTTCACCGATGATGGCTTTGATGCGTTCCTCAAAGTCACCGCGATATTTGGTGCCGGCAACAATACTTGTTAAATCTAACGATACCAATTTTTTATCAGCAAGCACAGGCGGCACCTCCGCACGGGCAATTAAAAGCGCAATCCCCTCCGCAATGGCGGTTTTGCCGACACCCGGTTCTCCGATAAAACAAGGGTTATTTTTGGTTTTTCTCGCGAGCACACGCAATGCCCGCGCGGTCTCTTTTTCTCTGCCGATGGCAGGGCGGATTTTGCCGAGAGCCGCCAAATCCGTTAAATCCCGTCCGTATTTGAGCAGCAGAGAGCCCGCGCGCATCCCGGGGCTCTTTTTCTTTGAAAACGCGGCAACATCTTTTTCCCCCGTCAAATCTTTTATAATAGATGTCGGTGTGATTTGTAACTGCCTTAAAATACCGACTGCCATACAATCGCTCTCGTGCAAAACCGCGAGCAGTAAATGTTCCGTACCGACTGTATTGCGGTAGGTCCCCATAGATTTTGACTTGGCGTTTTCTACAATGTTTTTGGCACGCGGTGTAAAATCTTTTTCACTCAAAACCGTGGCACTGCCGCGCCCCACATGGGCACAAACGGCACTTTTGAGCACGGTTACGCTAATTCCCTTCGCGTGCAGTTCGGCTGCCGCCACGCCCGCGCCCTCCATCGCAAGCCCCAACAAAATATGTTCACTGCCCACATAGGTGTGCCCCAATGTTTGCGCACACTCCACCGCTAAGTTTAATGCTTTATTGGCACCGGCTGTAAAATGTTCAAACGAAAACAAAAAAGCCCTCCTTTTTTCATATACAATTTCTCTGTACAGGTATACAAGCCCGTTTTTTACTGATTTACAAATTTTACGGGCACAAGGAAAAATCCTTGTGCCCTTATAGTATATGACCGTTTCAGGTGGGTTTATTCGGTTGAATGATAATTAGATAACAGATTATCTGTTAGCCCGACGGGAGTCGAACCCGAACAGCCTCTCGCTTGAACTTTTTGGCTAATTCTACCGCATTTTCGTTGATTGGCGTCAGCCAAACTGCCTCAA
>CADBJA010000212.1 GCA_902794945.1 Oscillospiraceae bacterium | reverse complement strand
GAGCGCTTTCATTCTGCCGCAAAACTACTCGATTACGGCTTCTCAAACTATGAAAGCGTGAGCCCGAAAATAGACATCTCGCAAGCCGAACCGGTCAAAGTGAGCGGCGGTTTGCAAAGTTACGCCACTCCCGTTTTGGCGCAAAAAGATTTTAGGGTGACCGTGCCGAAGGGCGAAAGCGGCAATGTGAGCACCAAAATAGAAATGAACCGGAACATTACGGCACCCGTAGAAAAAGGGCAGGTCATCGGCAAAGTCACCGTTTACCTCGGTAAAGAAACGCTTGGCAGTGTCGATATCGTCAGTGCAGAAGCAATCGGCAAACTGACTTTTTGGGAAGCGCTGAAAAAATTATTGCAAAGTATCACAACAAATTTAAATTAGCGGTTGAAATATTACCCTTTTTATTGTAAAATATGATAAATAGATTTTATATTTAGGGGTAATGAAATGGCAACAAAATTAAATACCAAGTTTTTAGAAGGCTTTGTGAGCGAAGATGAAATCAAAGCCATTACACCGCAGGTAATTGCCGCCTCCCGCACCCTTCACGCGCGTGATGGGTTGGGTAACGACTTCTTAGGCTGGCTTGATTTACCTGTCGATTACGATAAAGAAGAGTTTGCAAGAATTAAACTTGCAGCCGAAAAAATCAAAAAGAGTGATGTGTTAATTGTTATCGGTATCGGCGGTTCCTATTTAGGCGCCAGAGCCGTGATTGAGGCAATTAAATCCAATAACTATAATGCACTGCCCAAAGATACGCCCGACATTTATTTTGCCGGCAAATCCATCAGTGCAGATGAATTAAATGATTTAATCACCATTTGCGAAGGCAAAGATTTTTGTGTGAATGTTATCTCAAAATCCGGCACGACCACAGAGCCGGCGCTCGCATTCAGAGTGTTTAGAGATTTGGTTGAGAAAAAATACGGCAAAGAAGAAGCCAAAAACCGCATTTTTGTCACAACCGACAAAGCCAGAGGCACCCTCAAAGGGCTTGCCGATGAACAGGGTTATGAAACCTTTGTTGTGCCGGATGATGTGGGCGGCAGATTCAGCGTGCTCACTGCAGTCGGTTTATTACCGATTGCCGCAGCCGGTATCGATATTGATGCGTTAATGGCAGGCGCTGCCAAGGCGAGAGAGGAACTTTGCGCAGAAGACCTCGAGAAAAACGATTGTTATAAATATGCTGCCATTCGCAACATTTTATATAATAAAGGCAAAAAAGTAGAATTGCTCGCTTGCTACGAGCCGCGGTTTGATATGATGGCACAGTGGTATAAGCAACTCTTCGGCGAGAGCGAGGGGAAAGACGGTAAGGGTATTTTCCCGTCCAGTGTTATTTTCTCAACCGATTTACATTCTCTCGGTCAGTATATTCAAGAAAGCGGCAAATCTTTAATGTTTGAAACCGTTTTGAATATCAAAAAGCCGCAAAAAGAGTATTATATTGAAGATGTTGAGGGCAATCTTGACGGGCTCAACTTCCTCTCCGGCAAACCGATGTCTTTTGTCAACGAAAAGGCGTTTGAGGGTACCATCCTTGCGCATTGTGACGGTGGGGTGGCAAACCTTGTTTTAGAAGTGCCGGAATTAAATGAAGCGGAACTCGGCTATCTTATCTATTTCTTTGAGAAAACCTGTGCGGTTTCCGGTTATACCTTGGGCGTGAATCCCTTTAACCAACCGGGTGTAGAGAGTTATAAAAAGAATATGTTCGCACTCTTGGGCAAACCGGGCTACGAAGATATGAAAAAAGAGTTAGAAGCAAGAATTAAATAATCAAATTACTAAAATTAAATTTAGTAGTAAAAAATTCCTATATAGGATTCAAAATAAAGGAAGGAGACAATATTATGATTTCTATTATTGTCGGTAACAAAGGACACGGTAAAACAAAAAAATTAATCAGCATGGTTGATGAAGCGGTCAAAACTTCTCTTGGCAATGTGGTTGTGATTGAAAAAATGCCGAACCTCGGCTCCAACATCACCACTAAAGCAAGACTTGTGAATACGGATGCGTATGATATTAAATCCGTAAACGGTTTCTACGGCTTCTTGGCAGGCGTTTGCGCCGGCAACTATGATGTTACTCATATTTTTGTAGATGCTACTTTAAAAATTATCGGTCGTGATTATGATGAGTTAGTGATGCTTTTAAAGAGAATTGACTTACTTTCCAAAGAAAGCGATGCGGATTTTATTTTAACTATCAGTGAAGATAAAGAAAATCTTCCCGCTGAGATTTTCGATATTTGCACATTAGTTGACTAATCTTAAAAGGTTGAAAGGGTGTATATTTTGATACACCCTTTTCTTTCTTTGCACCCGTAAACAAAAAACTCTTTGAAAAATAAAAATAAAGATTGACAAAAGCGGTCATTAAATATATAATATTTCGGTGGTATTATGTTAATTGAGTTAAAAAAAGTATTTGAGAATGAGGGAACCACCCTGCCGCTCAGCGCACTTATCGACTTATCCGATGTTGAGCAGAGGGGGCAAAAGCTGTTTGTAACGCCCGTCAGCGTTCAAGGTGAATTCAAAAACAGGCTTGGGGTTGTCACACTCTCGGCTGAGGCTCGGTTTACTTACCGCGCACCGTGTGACCGGTGTGCCGAAGTGGTGGAGCGTGAATATTCCGTTCCGATAGAACACGGCTTGGTCACAGAACTGAATAATGAAGATAACGATGATTTTCTTGTGGTAGAGAATATGAAACTCGATGTGGACGAGTTAGTTCGTAGCGATGTATTATTGAGTTTACCTACAAAATTTCTTTGCAAAAGTGATTGCAAAGGGCTTTGTTCCAAGTGCGGTGCCAATCTCAATCTCGGGGAGTGCTCTTGTGCCAAAGAGGTTGACCCGAGGCTGTCGGCTCTCTTAGAGTTGATGGATGACTAATGTATAAATGATTTCATTTAAAAATAAGGAGGTGTCCGAAAAATGGCAGTACCAAAGAGAAAAACTTCAAAGGCTCGCAGAGATAAGAGACGCGCCAGCAATGTAAACCTTAAGGCTCCGACTCTTGTTGAGTGCCCGAATTGCCACGGTTACATGGCTCCTCACAAAGTTTGCGCAAATTGCGGTTATTACAACGGTGAGGAAATCATCAAAAAGGATGAGGACTAATTTAGTCAAACCATTCAAATGACTTATTGGCTATCTGCGTTTTTGCGGATAGCCTTTTATCCATTTTAGAATTTAAGCTGTTAGCTGTTAGCCGATAGCCGGTAGCGAGAGGGTGGGACACCCACACCCGTTTGATAGATGGAAAGATGATGTCTATTCTTCGC
>CADBJA010000211.1 GCA_902794945.1 Oscillospiraceae bacterium | reverse complement strand
GCTTTTTACCCATTTCGGCATCAGCGGTCCGCTTGTATTAAGCGCAAGCGCCTATATTAAGAGTTTTGAAAAGAAAAGTTATTATGTTTCTCTCGATTTAAAACCGGGGCTGACGGCGGAGCAGTTGGATAAAAGAATTTCAAGAGATTTTGAAACATTCTCTAACAAGGATTTTTCCAATGCACTCTCAAAATTACTGCCGAAAAAATTGATACCGGTGATTGTAAAGTTTGAGCGGCATCGCCCCCGATAAGAAAGTAAATCAAATTACAAAAAGCGAACGCAAAGATTTAACCGATTTATTAAAGAATTTTAAAATCAATATTACCGATTTTTGGTCTATTGAACAGGCGGTGATTACATCGGGCGGTATTTCCGTGAAAGAAATTGAGCCGAAAACCATGCGTTCAAAATTATATCAAAATCTATATTTTGCCGGTGAAATCATTGATGTAGATGCATTTACAGGCGGTTTTAATCTGCAAATTGCGTTTTCAACGGGGTATGCTGCCGGTAAATATGCAAGTACAATAAATGAGTTTGGAGGAAATGATGAGTAATACCATTAAAGTAGCGATTGACGGACCTTCCGGTGCGGGTAAAAGCACCATAGCAAAAGCGGCGAGTGCCGCATTAGGTTTTGTGTATGTGGATACAGGTGCCTTATACAGAACCGTTGCACTGAATGCTTCTTTGAAAAATGCCGATTTTAAAAACAGTGAGCAGGTGATTGCTTCATTAGAAGGGTTAGATGTCTCCCTCGGTTTTGTGGATGGCGCGCAACATGTTTATTTAAACGGTGAAGATGTATCCGATAAAATCAGAGCACCCGAAATATCCATGGGGGCAAGCGCTGTTTCCGCCATTCCCGCAGTTCGTAAGTTTTTATTCAATTTACAGCGTGATATTGCCGATAAAAATAACTGTATTATGGATGGCAGAGATATCGGCACCGTTGTGTTGCCGGATGCACAGGTTAAAATCTTTTTAACGGCTTCTCCCGAAATCAGAGCGGAGAGGCGTTGCAAAGAATTGCTTGAAAAGGGGATTCAAACCAATTTTGAAGAAGTGCTCGCCGATGTAAAAGAGCGCGATTATAACGATTCTCACCGTGAAATTGCACCGCTCAAAGCGACCGAAGAAAGTATTATTGTAGATACTTCCGCTTTGGATTTGGAACAATCGATTGAAGCGATTATCAACGCCATTAAGGAGAATATGCATTGAAAATAATTCTTGCCGAAACCGCCGGTTTTTGTTTCGGCGTAAACCGTGCGGTCAATATGGTATATGATTTGGTAAAAAAAGGCGAAAAAGTGCACACTTTAGGTCCGATTATCCACAATCCGCAAGTGGTGGAAGATTTGGAAAAAAGCGGTGTCGGCATAATTGAACATCCTTCGGATGCACCGAAGGGTGAAAGTGTGATTATTCGTGCGCACGGCGTGCCCGAAAGCGTTTACCGTGAAATGAATGAACAGGGAATTCATTTTTATGACGGCACCTGTCCTTTTGTACTGAAAATACATAATATCGTGAAAGGCGCACCAAAAGACAGTATTATACTCATTGCCGGCAACCATGACCACCCGGAAGTGGTGGGTATTGCCGGGCATTGCCCGACGACACACTACACTTTCTCATCACTTGAAGAATTGAAAAATATTCTCAAAAATGAAAAAATTGAGTCGAATTCTCACATAATTATGGTTTCTCAAACCACTTTTAGTGTAAAAGAATGGAATTTATGCTCAAAATTTATAAAAAAAGACTATACAAATGCAAAAATTTTTGATACAATATGTAATGCAACTGCACGAAGGCAAGAAGAAGCAGTCGAATTATCCGCAAAAGTCGATTTAATGATTATCATCGGCGGGCGGACAAGTTCTAACACACGCAAATTATATGATGTGTGTCAAGAAAACTGTAAGTCTTATTTGATTGAAACGGCAGAAGAATTAAGTCAAATAGATTTTTCCGATTGTCGGTGTATTGGCGTAACCGCGGGAGCCTCCACTCCTGACGGTATTATTAAGGAGGTACTTGAAACCATGTCTGAAATTATTAAGGAGAATGAAAAAATTAATGATGAGGAGATGAGCTTCGAGCAACTGTTTGCAGAGTCAATTAAAGATGAAGACACTACTGACAGCCATGTTGTTGGTACAGTGATTCAAATTACTCCCACAGAAGTGTTTGTTGATGCCGGCAGAAAAGAAACAGGCGTTGTTAAACTCGAAGACTTAACGGATGACCCTTCTGCCAAGATTGAAGACCTTGTTAAAGTTGGCGACAAGCTCGATCTCATCATCATGAAAACAAACAATGCAGAGGGCACCATGCAACTTTCCAAGAAACTCTACGATGCACGTAAGGGCTGGTTTGACATTGCTCAAGCGAAAGACTCTCAAGAGATTCTGGAAGGCGTTGTGACCGATGCAATTCGTGGCGGTGTACTTGTATTAACAAATGCTGTTAAAATATTTATTCCCGCATCACTTTCCGGTGTGCCGAGAGGCGAGGATGTTGCTCAACTCAAAGGTCAAACCGTGAAGTTCCGTATCATTGATGTTAACCCGCAGCGCCGCAGAGCCGTCGGCTCTATCAGAAGCGTGCTTCGTGAAGAGAGAAAAGCGGCGCGTGAAGCACTTTGGGCAAACATTGAAGAAGGTCAGGTTTATACCGGTAAAGTGAAATCATTAACCACTTACGGCGCTTTTGTAGATATCGGCGGTGTTGACGGCATGATTCATATTACCGAGCTTTCCTGGAACAGAATTAAACACCCGCAAGATATTTTAAGCATTGGTGATGAAGTCGAAGTTTATGTGAAAGCGGTCGATAAAGAAAATAAAAAGATTTCTCTCGGCTACAAGAAGGCGGAAGATAATCCGTGGTTAAAACTTCAAAACGAATATCCGGTAGGCAGCGTTGTAAAAGCAAAGATTGTCGGCTTAACCAGTTTTGGTGCATTTGCCAATATCATTGATGGTATTGACGGTTTAATTCATATTTCTCAAATTGCAAACAAGAGAATCAGCAAACCGGCAGATGTTTTGAAAATCGGTGAAGAAGTTGAGGTAAAGATTACCGAAATTGATGCCGAAAAGAAGAGAGTCAGCCTTTCTATTCGCGCTTTACTTCCGGACGAAGAAGATGTAACGGAAGATATTGAAGAAGTTACCGCTGAAGAAGAAGCACCGGTAGAAGAAGCAACAGAAGAAGTTGCCGAAGCACCGGCTGAAGAAGCAACAGGGGAAGTTGCCGAAGCACCGGTAGAAGAAGCAACAGGGGAAGTTGCCGAGGCTCCTGCCGAGGAAGCAGTCGAAGAAACCGAAGCCCCTGCAGAAGAGACTGAGGCACCGGCTGAAGAAGTAACCGAAGAACCTGCTGAATAATTTTATTTACATAATAACTCTTGCATTTGTGGCACTTACGGAGAGTACCGATAAAGAAGTATTGGTTCATTTTGTCTGCTTTCACTCACCTTAACAATTTAAAAATGCGCCAATACGCAGAGTATTCCCACATTT
>CADBJA010000210.1 GCA_902794945.1 Oscillospiraceae bacterium | reverse complement strand
TATTTTTTGGATAGATTATATCTGTTTTGCGCATATTTAAGCCAAATTCGGATTAAATCCAGACTAATACAATCAAGTGCGAATGTGTCGCCCACTCGCTGACTGCCGACTGCTGACTGCCGACTGCTTAAATTCTAATTTAGCCACCGCAAGGGTGGCGTAAATTAGAATTTAGTTGACAAACTCTCTATTTTAGTTTACTATAAACAAAATTATATTTACAGGAGGCAGATTATGGCATTTGTATTTGAAGAACCATCCAGAACCTTTAGCGAGTATTTATTAGTCCCGGGCTATTCCTCAGCCGCATGTGTACCCGATAAAGTGAGTTTAAAAACACCGCTTGTCAAGTTTAACAAAAAAGCGGGTGAAAGTGCGCCGATTTGCCTCAATATTCCGATGATTTCCGCCATTATGCAAGCGGTATCAAACGATACCATGGCGATTGCCCTTGCCAAAGAGGGCGGCATGAGCTTTATTTACGGCTCACAGTCGGTTGAGGATGAAGCGGCAATGGTCGCGCGCGTCAAGTCTTATAAAGCGGGCTTTGTAGAGAGTGAGTGCAACTTAAAGCCGGAGGATACCCTTGCCGATGTGGTTGCCCTCAAAGAGCGCACCGGTCACTCCACCGTGGCGATTACGGACGACGGTACCAAAAACGGCAAACTGCTCGGTATCGTCGGCTCCAGAGATTACCGTGTTTCGCGTATGGCGCCCGATTTAAAGGTAAAAGAATTTATGACACCGGTTGAAAATATGGTCGTTGCCAAAGAGGGCATTACCATATCCGAAGCCAACGATATGATTTGGGAGCATAAAATCAACCAACTTCCCATTGTGGATGACGCCGGTAATTTTAAATATTTTGTGTTTCGTAAAGACTATAATTCGCATAAATCCAACCCGAATGAACTCTTAGACAGCCAAAAGCGCTATATGGTCGGTGCCGGTATCAATACCCGCGATTATGCCGTGCGCGTGCCCGCTTTGGTTGAGGCAGGGGCAGATGTGTTGTGTATCGACTCTTCCGAAGGCTTTAGTGAGTGGCAGAAACTGACAATAGATTTTATTCGTGAAAAATATGGCGATTCCGTGAAAGTCGGCGCCGGCAATGTGGTGGATGCCGAGGGCTTCCGCTTTCTTGCCGAAGCGGGTGCGGATTTTGTGAAAATCGGTATCGGTCCCGGGTCCATTTGTATTACGAGAGAAACAAAGGGCATCGGCAGAGGGCAGGCAACGGCGGTGATTGAAGTCGCCAAAGCGCGCGATGAATACTATAAAGAAACCGGCATTTATGTGCCTATTTGTGCCGATGGCGGCATTGTGCACGATTACCATATCACGTTAGCGCTTGCGATGGGTGCCGATTTTGTGATGCTCGGCAGGTACTTTGCCCGCTTTGAAGAGAGCCCGACCCATAAGATTAATATTAACGGTACTTTTTATAAAGAGTATTGGGGCGAGGGTTCCAATCACGCAAGAAACTGGCAACGCTACGACCTCGGCGGCGATAAGAAGTTGAAATTTGAAGAGGGCGTAGATTCCTATGTGCCGTATGCGGGCCCGCTCAAAGATAATGTGGAGGCAACCATTGCCAAAGTCAAGAGTGCTATGTGTAACTGCGGGGCGCTGAATATCCCCGACTTCCAGCGCGATGCCAAACTGACCGTGGTATCCTCCACCTCCATTGTAGAAGGCGGCAGCCACGATGTATTGCTCAAAGACACGACAATTATAAATAAATAAATATACAGCCCCTCTCGTTTGAGAGGGGCTGTATATTTATTTGCTCGTTTCACTCGCTAAAATAAGAAATAAGAGATAAGAAATAAAAAAGAAGAATGAAGGGCGGGAACACCCGCTCGTCCAAACAAATTTCGCAAGAGAAGAAAGGTTCGCGAGCAAACCTTTTAAGTTTGCTACATTTGTTTCTCCTCTCCCCAAGAAGTTTGCTGCGCAATACTTTTCGGGGACCCCGGTATCGCTTCGCTCTATTCGTAGGGACGAGCATTGCTCGTCCGAAAGGAAAAGCACACCAATTCCATAAGGTACGCGCCCTCCCGCTTTCTTTTATTCACACACAACAAATGAAAGAAACAGGGAGGGCACAGAGACCCTCCCGTACATAATTAGAGCGAAGCGGAACGGGAGCGGGTGTCCCGCCCACCACTCTTCACTATTCTCTATTCACTGCGTGAAAGTTTCTTTCACGATAACCGTCCCATGATTGACTATATTTTTTCTTTTCTGCGGATTTCTTTTCACGGAAACAAGAAAAGAGACTTTTACACTTCATTATTGTATTGTTCAAAAATATGTGCTACAATAAAGTTGCCAAATAATTATACAAATGAATATTTTTACTTTTAGCACCAAATAATAGGTAGCGTACTTTTTATTTTTATAAAAATGTATGCTCTATATTAATGCTACTATTTTGGTGCGCATTTGTATAATTGTTTGGCGACAGTTGGAGCAGCGTTTTTTGGCGTATGGCTTCGGCTGTGCGCCTTTTTTGATTTTATTGCATATTAAAAAAGAATGTGGTAAAATAGTAATTGCCAAATATTAACTGAATATTATTTACTGCTTTTGAAGTATGTCTTTTTATCATTTGATAAAAATGCATGCTCTTTATTGGCATACTTCTATGCAGTGTGTTCAGTTAATGTTTGGCGACAGTTGGAGCAGCATTTTTTGGCGTGCGGCTTCGGCTGTGCGCCTTTTTGTTTTATTATCACAAATCGGCTGTTTCATTCGCTATAGTCTATAAAGAGGTTAGGTTTTCTTTTTTTTAAAGGAGGTCATTTTTATGAAAAAATGTATAGCCGTTCTTTTAACAATCGCTTTGTTAATGGCATCACTCGGCTGCAGTTTTGTTGTTTTTGCGGCGAATTCCGTGTCTGTCGATTCCTTTGTTGAATCGGTTGAAGAGCTTAACGAGGAGGAATCAGAAGCGGAGAAAACTATTGAAGAATCTGTCGGCAGCAGAGTGATTGTCAAAGCTCTGCAAAAGCCCTCTATTTATGGCGATGCCGAATATTTCAAAGGTATATACGGTAAACACATCCTTCAATATTCTACAGAGGAGGCACTTGAAGCGCTTAAATTCCATAAATCTCTTTCCTATGTAAAGTGGGCAGAAACCGATAGTATTATTGAAGCTCAAGGTGTTTCAAGTTATGGTGGACGTGCTTGGCTTTAATCTTGAATACCAGTGGTACGGCACAAACATTGCCGATAATCGCACAGGCACATCAATAGAGGGAGCGAATGCCGAAACCTTCAATCCTGATGATTTTGGTG
>CADBJA010000209.1 GCA_902794945.1 Oscillospiraceae bacterium | reverse complement strand
ATCGAAAAAAATGCCGCTTATATTAAAGATGATGCCATTCGTGAATTTTATGTCAACTTTATTAAAAATACCATGCTCGTGTCAAAAGCCTACCAACATCGCTTAATGCAGGGTTTGCGCGTTGCCTATTGCGGGGTGGAGGGTGCGTTTGCGCACATTGCCGCCACCCGCATTTTTCCCGATTCCGAGGCGGTGCCATACGGTGACTTCCGCTCGGCGTATGATGCGTGCGAGAGTGGGGAATGTGACCTTGCGGTATTGCCGATTGAAAACTCTTATGCCGGCGATGTCGGGCAGGTGATGGATATTTTGTTTGACGGCTCACTTTATATAAACGGTGTGTATGATTTGGGTGTCGTGCATAACCTGATTGGCACGCCCGATGCCGAAATCGCTGATATTAAAACCGTGATGACTCACCCGCAGGCGCTTGCGCAGTGCCACCGGTATATTAAAGAGCACGGGTTTGCAAAACAAAGTTACGAAAATACGGCAATGGCGGCAAAAGCGGTTGCCGAGGCGGGCGATAAAACGGTTGCGGCAATTGCTTCTAAAGTAACGGCAGAACTATACGGGCTCAAACTCTTGGACCACGATATCAATGCTTCCGATCGCAATACCACGCGCTTTGCCGTGGTTTCCCGTACACGCCACACACGAAAAAACCATAAAAGTGATCATTTCATTATGATGTTTACCGTGGCAGATGAAACCGGCTCTCTTGCCAAGGCTATTAATGTGATTAGTCAAAGCGGTTTTAATATGCAGGTGTTGCGCTCAAGGCCGCTCAAAGATGTATCATGGCAGTATTATTTCTTTGTGGAGGCTGTGGGCGAGATTGAGTCCGAAAACGGCAGAAAAATGCTAAAGGCGTTAGAAAAATATTGTAATAAAATCCATGTCATCGGCTCATTTAAAGATGTAAAGGAATTAAGCGAATAATGAATATTTATGTAGATTTAGAAAAAAATGCATACGATATTGTCATAGAAAGAGGCGCTTTAAAAAAAGCAGGCGAGTATTTAAATTTAAAGCGCAAAGTATTTATTGTTACCGATGGGGGTGTACCTGAAGCCTATGTGAAACAGGTTGCTTCCTGTTGCGATAAGGCGGTAACCGTCACTGTAAACGAAGGGGAGAGCAGTAAGAGCATTACGGTTTGGGAGAACTTGCTCAAAAGAATGCTGGCAGAGCATTTTACGCGCTCGGATGCTGTAGTTGCAGTCGGCGGCGGAGTTGTGGGAGATTTGGCGGGCTTTACGGCATCCGCCTTTATGCGGGGTATTGATTTTTATAACATTCCCACAACTCTCTTATCGCAAGTGGATTCTTCGGTAGGCGGTAAGACCGCGGTCAATCTCGGCGGCGTCAAAAATATTGTCGGTGCCTTTTACCAACCGAAAAAGGTGCTCATTGACCCCGATGTGCTCCAAACGCTCAACCTGCGCCAACTTGCTGCGGGGATGGCGGAATCCGTTAAAATGGCGGCGTGTTTTGATAAAGAACTGTTTGAACAAATCGAAACCGGCGCAGCCTATGAAGACTTAGATACAATCATTCAAAAAAGCATTGCCATCAAGGCAGATGTGGTTATAAAAGATGAAAAAGAAAAAGGGCTTCGCCGTGTGCTCAATTTCGGTCACACCATCGGGCACGGGATTGAGGCGCAGGGCGGTTTGTACCACGGTGAGTGCGTGGCGCTCGGTATGCTGCCGATGTGTTCCGCCACGGTGAAAAGGCGGCTTGAAGCCGTTTACCGAAAATACGGTTTGCCGCTAAGCACCGCTATGAAAGCGGACAGTATTATCGCGGCGATGGAACATGACAAAAAATTAGAGGGCGATACTTTAAATGCCGTTTTTGTGGATACCGTCGGTTCCTTTGAAATCAAGAAAATCAGTATAGAAGCATTTAAAAAGCAGATAAAGGATTATTATTTATGAAAAACAGTTTCGGAAATAGTATTTCACTCACACTGTTCGGTGAGAGCCACGGTGCCGCCGTCGGCGCGGTGTTAGACGGGTTTGCCCCCGGCGTGCCGGTGGATGAGGCGTTTATTGCCTCCAGAATGCGTATGCGGCAGGGCATCGCCGCTATTTCCACCAAGCGCAGAGAAAAAGATGAAGTGAAAATCATATCCGGTGTTTTTAACGGCAAAACCACCGGCACACCGATTACTTTTCTCATTGAAAATCAGGTGCAAAAATCAGCCGATTACGGCGATACACGCTACTTTGCCCGACCCTCTCACGCCGATTATACGGCAAATGTGAAGTATCACGGGTTTGAGGATTACCGCGGCGGCGGGCATTTTTCCGGCAGGCTCACGGCACCGATTGTGGCGGCAGGTGCATTGGCGATAGATGCTTTAAAGAGGAAGGGTATTTTTATCGGCACCCATATTTTAGAGTGCGCCACCGTGCGTGATGCGGCATTTAGCGACTACAAAGCGCAAATCGCCTTTTTAGAAAATGCCGATATGCCGCTGTTAGATGCTGCTGTCGGCGAACAGGTGATGAGCATCATTCAAAAAGCCGCCGAGGTGGGCGACAGTGTGGGCGGTATTTTGGAAACCGCCGTGATTGGCATGCCGGCAGGCGTTGGCGAGCCGTTTTTCGATTCCCTCGAGAGCGAACTCGCGCACGCAATGTTCTCCATTCCCGCCGTAAAAGGCGTAGAGTTCGGGCTTGGCTTTGATATTGCAAAGTATTTGGGCTCTAAAGTGAACGATGCCTTTGATACCGAAGGCGACAAAGTGATTACAACCACGAACCACAACGGCGGTATTAACGGCGGTATCAGCAACGGGATGCCGATTGTATTTAGAACAGCGGTAAAACCGACACCGTCGATTTATAAAGAGCAACAGACCATTCATTTACAAACAAAACAAAAGGCAACCCTGAAAATTAAGGGTAGGCATGACCCCGCCATTGTTCACAGAGCAAGAGTGGTGCAGGATGCCCTTACGGCACTCGTGTTATGCGATATGCTTGCACTGCGCTACGGTACGGATTATCTTGCACAAACTGACGAACAAATAGGATAAAATAAGATTTAATAAGATGAAATACGGATTAATCGGAGAAAAGTTAGGGCACAGTTTTTCCAAACTCATTCACGAAAAACTGGTGAACGAGCCCTATGACTTAATAGAATTAGAAAAAGAGCAGTTGGCGCCGTTTATGCGCGCAAAGGGTTTTCGGGCAATTAATGTCACTATTCCGTATAAACAGGTGGTGATGGCGTATTTAGATGAAATTCACCCGGCGGCACAGGCAATCGGTGAACCGGGCACACAGCTGAC
>CADBJA010000208.1:5510-8824 GCA_902794945.1 Oscillospiraceae bacterium | reverse complement strand
AATATGCGCAAAATAGAAATCATCTTTCCATCTATCAAACGGGTGTGGGTGTCCCACCCTCTCGCTATCGGCTATCAGCTAACAGCTAACAGCTTAAATAAAAAAGCGGCAAAGCCGCTTTTTTAACATTTTGAATACCAATCGAGTAATGCCGCCAAATTTTCTTCGTTAACATAATCGGCACCGTCCGTCAAATCTGCCAAGTATTGCGCTTCGACCGCATCCATATCATCGCCCTTGCCTTCCAAATCACTCACAATCAGGTTAATGAGCGTTTTTTCAAGCCCTTTGGTTTGTTCCGGGTCATAGCCGCCCCTTAAATAAAAGAGTTTGGGCAGGTTTTCGGTCAGTTCATTCGCCTCGGCAATTTCTTCTTTTACCGCGTTTGTCGGCATTTTCAGCCCCACGGGGCACAGTGCCAAAATGTTGTATTTTTTGCGGGCTTTTTTAAAGCCGTCCACCTCATTTTGCATCACTCTGCCAAAGTAAATCACATCACTGCCTTTTTTCACTTTAATGCGTGACATATACAGGCTGTAACACTCAAGCCCGGTTTTTTCGGCAAAAATTTCGGCATAGCGCTTGGTAAAGCCGGAATCGGATTCATAAATAATATACATAATAAGATTTCCTTTCAAAAAATGCCCTGCCGGAGCAGGGCATTAAATTGGTTAGTTCTTTAATTCTTTAATGACATAGCCTGCTTTGCCTTCATATTCACCTAATTCATCGACCGGTACTTTGGTACCGACTTTTTCAATAATAAAGGCAATCAAAGCGATATAGCCCACACCGAACAGTACGGAACCGATAATGAGAATGGCATTGATATGAGCGGTAAGACCAATCACAATACCGGCAACGGCTGCTGCAATGAGCACCACCATGGCAATGAGGAATTTTTTGGAAAGTGCTTCGTTGACCACTTTTTTGGAAGGTCTTGCAGCGCGCTCTTCCGCCTCTCTTTTTTCGGCTTCTTTTTGCTCTTTCGTTTTCTTCTCTTCGCGCAAAATCACAAATTTGTTCATCACAAATACAAACACAAAGGTAATCATCGTGATTAAGAATTTGCCGATGTTTTGTTTTAAGAAAATGAGGAAACCGTTATCCGTATTTTGGAAAATGCTCCAAGTGCCGACCCAACTGTTGGCAAGACCGCCGAGCACGGTGGAGTAGAAAATGATAAAGACGATCATTACCATTGTGGCGATAATGCTGAATTTGACATTGGCAACGGATTTAAAGGTGGTTTTTCTGTTCACCACAAAGCTTACAAAGTTACCCACAATGGTAGAAACCAAATAGGCTACCAATACACAGGCACCGCCTCTGCCGATCACACCGGCATCGTTCATCACACCTTCTGCCCCGTGCGGGTAGTTAAAGATAAACCAAATGGCATCGGTACCTTGCAGCGGACCTTTTAATATCCATAAAAATACATTGTAAAGCACCATTTCGCTGGCACCGGTAATCATACTGACAAGTGTAAATTTAATCACTTGCCATAAGCCGGCGTTTTTTTCCGTCCACACCTTAAAGGCGCTTTTCTTTTTTACTTCGCTCATACTTTCCTCCTAAATTTCAATAGATATTATCATTATATAGGAAGTAAAAAGATTTTGCAACCGAAAAAGTCTATTTTTTTGTAAATAATTCATAAAAACAAGCCATATTTCTGTATTTGATTTATAGATTTTTATATGTTATAATTTTAAAATAGTGTTTATAAATTTGAGGAAAGGTTATTTCTGCTATGGGGAAAAAGAAAACAAAGCCCGTCAATACGCACCCGAACCGTATCGGGATCAAAGAAGCGATGGGCTATATGATGGGTGATGCCGGCAATTTGTTTGTGCTCACCTATGTATCATCCTTTTTAAAAGTGTTTTATACCGATGTGCTGCTCATTTCACCCGGTAATGTAGCCACACTGTTTTTGGTCACAAGGTTGTGGGATGCCATCAATGACCCGCTGTGGGGCGGTATTGTGGCAAAGCGCCCGCCGACGAAGGACGGTAAATTTCGCCCGTATATTAAGTGGATTGCCATTCCGGTAGCGGTGGCACAACTGTTGTGCTTCTTCAACTTCACAAGAATCCCCGTGGTGGGGGAAAACCCGACTTTTGTGCTCATCCTCGCCTACATCACCTATATCACTTTCGGTATGATGTATACCGGTATCAATGTGCCGTTCGGCTCCCTCGCTTCCGTTATTACCGATGACCCCGAGGGCAGAACGCTGCTTTCCACCTTCCGCTCTATCGGCGGCGGTATCGGCGGTGCGGCACCGCTTCTGTTGGCACCGTTCTTGATTTATACCAAAAAGCCCGACCCCGTCAACCCCGAAAATACCATTTCGGTGGCAAACGGCAACGGTATGTTCGGCTTTGCGGCGGCAATGTGTGTGCTGGCGATTATCTTCTATCTCATTTGCTTTAAATCCACAAAAGAGCGTGTCAAATCCGTGGCACAGCCCAATGTGAAGATGAAAGATACCTACAAAAGTATGTTTAAAAGCAGACCTTTTGTGGTGCTTGCCATCACCGGCATACTCATCAGCGGGCAGTTGCAATTTGCCTCTTTAAACCAATATTTATTTAAAAACTATTTTGCCAATGCAAACCTGTCGGTCGTGGGAACGATTGCACAGTATTTGCCGATGGCGATTATGATACTTTTTACCCCGGCGCTTTCAAAGCGATTCGGCAAAAAAGAACTTTCGAGTTTCGGCGCGATGTTTGCCGCCATTGCCGCGGTAGCGTGTTTCTTCCTCAAAGGCACGTTCAAACCCAATGGCGATACATATACGATTGTGGTGTATATGGGGCTTCTCTTCATCATCGGTTTCGGTTACTCCTTTGTATCTATTACCAACTGGGCAGTGGTTGCCGATGTCATTGATTACCAGTATGTGAAAACCGGTGTCAAGAGCGAAAGCGCGATTTATGCCGTTTATACCTTTGCACGCAAACTCGGTCAAACCGCGGCGGATTACGGCGGGTTGATGTTACTTGAAAAATTTGCGCATTATAATAGCGAAACCATGGCAAACGCCGGCTATGTGCCGGGCGTGAGTGATAGAATACTCACCATTTGCACGATTATTCCGGCAATTACCTATACCCTCATTTGGCTGCTTTACAAATTCGCTTACCCGCTTACGAAAGAGAAGTTGGAACCGATTTATGAAGAAGTCAGAGCCGCTAATGAGGCACTCGAAGAGCAAGCATAAAAATTCTAATTTATGCCACCCTTGCGGTGGCTAAATTAGAATTTAAGCAGATAGCAGGCAGCAGTTAGCGGTAAAGAAC